>NZ_VPBO01000016.1:0-99867 GCF_013418655.1 Acinetobacter sp. YH12128
AAGCTGAAGCGCATGTACGTATGGCATTGCGTCCTTTGTTGGGGCTAATGGCTGAAAAGCTCTATCCAGAAAATGGCAAAATTCAAGAGGCCGATCTTCGCCGTATGTCTTTGCATCTGAATGCACAAATGGCAGGAGATTTAGAAAAGTTTCTGACTGAAACACAGGCCAAACTACCTAGCCTGCTTTCAGGTGCGACAAATTTAGGAACATCAATATTAAACACTTTTGCAGCACCTATTCAGTCGGGGCTGGTTTCACCGACTATTAGCTTTGGTGCAAGTGCTGAAAAACGAGATCCGGCAGAACAATTTAGCAATTGGGCAAAACCGCTGATTGATTTAAGTAAAACCAGCGCACTTGCCAATATGCTACCTAAAATTAGAAAAGCACAGACAGGTACATTATTGCAAACCGAAGCAACTCAGGCATTGAGCTTACTTCCTAATGAAATTCAAAAACAAAGCAATGCGGGGCAAAAATATACCTTGGCATGGCTTATTCAAGAAACTTTAAAAGCCATCAAAAAACAAGGCAATAAAGCCAGTGCGAGTGTGCCTTTAAACCAAACAGGTGAGCACGAACAGCATACGACAGGTGATACTTTAGAGTTTTTATATTTACAAGTTGATGCCTTAAATAATTCATCGTGTATGGGAGCAGACTCTCAATCTGGAAACAGCATTAGTTATTCGATTGGTGCGGAACGCGTGAATCATACCGATTTTTATTTATCTAAAGTGGGTTTTTCTTTTAGTCGTCAATACAATTCACAAATGGATGAGTTTGATGACAGTATGATTGGCGCTCGCTGGATGATGCCATTTTCTAATGTCATTCTCCAAAATTTAAACGGTTATCTCTTTATTGATAGCAATGGACGGAAGCATCAGCTCCCAGAGTCAATTTTGTATGAGGCATATACGGTACCCTATGAAGGCTTCACGGTAGAACCTCTAGAAAATGAAGACTTGTTGTTGAATTTTGGTTCAGATTGGAACTTTCATTTTCATAGTTTTAATGGTGGTCGGCATTACCATCTTGTACAGCAGTTTAATGAAAAAACAGAAGAAAAAGTTGTACTTGAATATCTTTTGTTGGAACAAGTTGCTTATTTACAAGCAATCGATTTCCAATTGAAAAGTGGAAAGCATAAAGTTAAATTTGCATTTAATGATCAAGTTAAAATTATCGCAGCTTTTGTTGATGAGCAGCCTGAGCCTTTGTCGCGTTATGAATATGATCAACAAGGGAATTTGATCAAGGTGATTGATCAAAATGGTCATACCCGTAGTTATGAGTATAACGAGGCACACCAATTAATGCGTTATACTGACCGTACAGGGCGTGGACAAAATATTCGTTATGAGTCGACTGACTCCAAAGCTAAGGCGATCGCAGAATGGGCTGATGACGGTAGTTTCAAAACACGTTTAGAGTGGCACCCGCGTTTACGTCAGGTGGCGGTGTATGATGCCTATGATGTGCCAACTTATTATTATTTTGACTTAGATGGCTTTACCTATCGTACACGTTTAGCCGATGGACGAGAAAAGTGGCTTTCGCGTGACAGTCAAAAACGCATCACCCGCCAAATTGACTTTGCAGGGCTGGAAACTGAACAGGTTTATAATGATCAAGGCCAGCTAATTAAAATTGTTCAACCCAATGGTGGTATCATCCATTTTGCCTATGATGAAGCAGGGAATTTATCTGAAACCAAAGACCCCGAAGGCAATATCTGGGAAAAAGAGTATGATGCTGATGGTAATGTCACCAAGGAAATTAATCCTTTAGGTCATGCAACACAGTATAAATATAATAATGATAATCAAATTGTTGAAATTATTGATGCCAAAGGCGGTTCTAAAAAAATCCAATATAACGACCTTGGACAAATGGTGTCTTATAGCGATTGCTCAGGCAAAGAAAGCGCATGGGAGTACGATGAGGAAGGAACACTTACCGCACAACAATCTGCTGATGCGCAGCAAGTGAAATACATCTACAGCACCCAAGGCAAAGATAAAGGACAGCTCAAAACTATTGTTTATCCTGATGGACTCAAAGAACAATTTGAACATGATCAAGAAGGAAGATTACTTAAACATACCGATACCAAAGGCTTAGTCACACAATATCGCTACAATACTGTTGGCTTACTTGAACAAAGAATTGATGCCAATAGACACCAAATTGGCTATCAGTGGGACAAACAAGGTCGGATTCAGAAACTCATCAACCAAAACCATGCCGAATATTTATTTGGTTATAATCGTTTTGGGCAGTTGGTGCATGAACAAGCCTTTGATGGCGAAGAAAAGTATTACAGCTACAATGAAAATGGACAACTACTCCAAATCCGTCAACTGAATATCCTGACCCAATTTGGCTACCACCCAGATGGCTCAATCGCTTCAAAAACCTATATGCATGTGCAAACAAGTCATAGTCAAACCGAAGAATTCGAATACAACCTGAATAATCAACTCAGCCAGGTGACAAATAAAGAAAGCCAAATTAACTTTTATCGAAATCCGCTCGGGCAGTTGGTACGCGAACATCAGCACTATAACGTGCCAAATTTAAAGCCGCTGACTGCAGTGTTGCGTTACGAATACGATGAGTTGGGCAACTTAAGCAAGACTATCCGCCCAGATGGACAAGTCCAAACCAATCTGACATATGGTTCAGGGCATATCTATGGCATCGCCTTTAACCAACAAGATATGGTGGCATTCCAACGTGATGATTTGCATCGTGAAACAGTACGCATGTTGGCCAATGGCTTAATTCAAAGCAAAAATTATAATGATGTCGGTCTGCTGAGTTCACAAATTATTCGACCAGAACAAGAAACTACAGGCCGTGTACAGCATCAAGCAGAACGTCATTATCAATACGATAAAAACTACTTACTGACCCAAGTTGAGGACAGTCGCTTAGGTCAACTCAACTATCAATACGATGTAATTGGACGATTGATCAAAAGCCAAGGTCCGCAACTTACAGAAAGCTTTGCCTTTGACCCAGCGGGTAACTTGATTGACCCGATTGCGACACAATCATCACAAGTGAAAAATAACCTGATTACGCAATATCAAGGCAAACACTATAAATACGATGCACTGGGCAATGTGGTTGAAACCACCCAAGCTGGTAAAACGCTTAAATTGACTTGGGATAACCTGAATCGTTTAGAGCGAAGTGACAATAATGGTCAAGTCACGACTTATGGCTATGATGTCTTTGGGCGACGCTTATATAAACATAGCCCGATAGAAAACAGCTTAACGTTATTTGGTTGGGATGGTGACTTAATGATTTGGGAGTCACAACAATCCAGTAATGAACAAACACAATATACCAAACATTATGTTTATGAGCCGAATAGCCTTGTACCATTATTACAAACAGGCTATGCAGGATTTATTAAATTAATCGAAACGCCAGATTACTTAAAGTTCCAAACAGAACCTTACTCAGTTTATAAAGACCCTGTATGGAAAACTGAAACACGGAAGAATAAGGCTGAGTTAGAACGGGTTACGTTTTATCATTGTGATCAAGTGGGTACACCACAAACACTAAGTAATGAGTTAGGTGAATGCGTTTGGGAAATCAAACAGGATACATGGGGCACTTCTTTAGGGATCAAGGCGAGTGAAAACTCACTTGAACAAACCAATATCCGATTTCAGGGACAATACTTTGATCGTGAAACAGGTTTACATTATAACCGTTACAGATATTATGAGCCACATAGTGCAAGGTATTTGAGTAAGGATCCAATTGGCTTATTTGGGGGGGTAAATAATAGTAGTTATGTAAGTGATCCGAATCTGTGGGTGGATCCATTAGGGTTGATACAGTGGACGGGCAGTGCATACCAAGTAAGTTTAGCATTTGCTAATGGGGGGGATTTTACCCTAACGAGTGAGTGCAAGAATGGGCGAAGAGCAAAAGTACAAATTTATGCTGGGGGAGTAGGTTATTCCAAAGGGCTTTCTGTTGGCGCTTTTGGCATGAATTCTGTAACGTTTGAAGATGGGCTTAGTAGAATTGAACCTGATGTTTTTAACGGGGATTGGGTAGATAAAGGAGTTGCGCTAAGCGTTGTAAAAGGTGTTTCAGTTGGTAATACACATATAGGAAAAGCTCGATCAGTAGGATGGTATACATGGATTACTAGAGGCTATGTGGCGTCAGTTGGTGCTACAGGGGGGGAAGCAAGAGTTACTAGCCAAAGGTTTGAGAGTTGTAGAAATTACACATGTGATGATACGTGTAGAGAGGAGATTAAAAGAAGAACTGAGGAAGCGAAAAAATATCCAAAGCCAGATCCAATTTATATTCCACCGTCTTCTCAGTGGTTTAGTGGATTTTAATATTTATTGAGGTTATCAAATGAAAAAAAGTGTTTTAGTTTTAATGGTGCTATTAATCTGTTCTTGTTCTAATACAAAGAATGTTATGAATGATATTAAAAATAATCAAGAGGATAAGCATAATGTTGAAATTAATGTTTTAAGTGATAATGAGAATTATGAAATAGCTATTAGCTATAAAGATTCAAATCCAAAATTATATATTCAGTATCTAACAGAAGCAGCTCAAGAAGGAGATCCAATAGCACAAGATGAATTGGCGGGCGAATATGCATTTGGAGAAAGACTAGAAAAAAATCCTAATTTATATTTATATTGGGAGGAAAAATCTGCTTTACAAAATTATAGTTTGGCTCAATTAAATTTAGGGTTGTCCTATTTGTTAGGTACGAATGGGTTAAAAAAAGATAATTTAAATGCAAAAAAATGGTTAAATAAGGCTGCTTTAAATGGTGAGGAGGTAGCGCAAGAGTATTTAAAAAGACTTGAAAATGGTGAATTTAACTCTAAATAACTTTACATTATTTGTGGGTGTCTTAAATTATTATAGGTATTATGTTGAGATATTTTGATCATAGTTTTTTTTGATGATATGTAATTACTAGGGTGTGTCCTCATTTGGCTTTGCACCAAATAAATATACAGGCTATACGAATCATAGATTTATAATTGCGTGCCAGTTTATCAAATCGAGTTGCAATAGCACGGAAATGTTTTAATCTCGCAAAAGCATTTTCAACTAAATGTCTTAATTTATATAGATATTTATCAAATTCCTTATTCGATCTCTTACTGTTTGATCTCAATGGAATAATGGGAATCATATTCTTGCTTGGCATATATTCTAATGTGCTCAGCATCATACCCCTTATCAGCAATGAGATAAGTTGCCTCGTCTACCGTATCAATCAGTTGTTTTGCAACTTGACTGTCGTGGACGTCACCCTCAGTGATTTTAAAATCAATCGGTAATCCATTCACGTCGGTTGCAAGATGTATTTTTGTTGTTCGTCCACCGCGTGATTGTCCAATTGCTCTTTCGAAACCATGCCGAGCTCCACTTGCATGTTGATGCACGCGTATGTAGCTTCCGTCAATGAATACCCATTCTTGATCCAAGATGCCTCGTAATCTAAAAAAAATTTATCCCACAATCCCTTGCTTGCCCAACGATTAAAGCGATTGTAAGCAGTTTGCCAAGGACAAAATTCTTGGGGAATATCACGCCATGTGGCGCCTGTACGCAGTTTCCATAAGATCGCTTCCATGATATTTCTACTATTCTTTGAACAGTAACAACCGTGTAATCGCATAGTATCTTGAATTTGCTGCCAGATATCATCGGTGAGAAGAGTACGTGCCATTGAAAAAATATAGAAATCAAAAGAGCTTAAAGGAGGATTTTAAGTATTTAAAACCAATTTTTCAAATGAGGACACGCCCTAAAATAGTTCTTAAATGGATTTCTTAATGAGGCAAAGAAATCTATTCAAGAATTATCAATTTCGTATGATTGAATAATTGGTGAGTATACTAAGTTGGAAATTAGTATAGATAAAAGTGGAATTGATTTATCGGGATAGCTTTATTAAATTATCATTAAATACTTATTTGGTAATATAATATTGGTATGAATAAGTCTGCACCTAAAATTTATTATACAATCAATCATCATATAATTAAGTTTTTATTAATAAGGAGAAACCTATGATGTTTTTTTAGATGGTGATGTGGTTTTCTATGATAGTTCTTGGGGGAGATTAAAAAATAAAAAAATACAAAATGGTAAGTCTGAGCAGTTGTTTTTACCATACAGCTATAGAGGGTTTGTAAACGTAAAATCAAAAGGGAAGATTATTAAAAGAATTCCTACTCAAAAATCAAAAGATTCAAAGTATGCTGGACCATTATTGTATTCCAGTTCTAATTTTAAGGACTTTGTATTAGGAAGGAAAAATAATAGTAAAGAGGAGATAAATATCAGTTCTCAAGAAGAAATGAAAAAAACTGTTACAAAACTAATGAATGAAAATAAATACAATAAGGTATTGCAAGATGCTTCAGATAATAGATTGGATGGTTATCTGATTGAAATAAAAGATTATCCAGGTATTGAGGAAAAAATATACACAAGTGTGGACTTTCTAAATATGGAGGCTAAGTCTTGCCGACACTTTATATTTGAAATATTAGCATCATTTAATTTTGATGCAAAGTATTTTCCTGCTGGAGCTTATGCAGCTGAAAATTTTTGGTATTCTAGAGAGAATAGGAAGCTTGTTTTAACTACTATTCTTATTCCTTTAATGGAGGGGAGGGATAAAAATGGTAAGTTGCATCAATTAAAATTCTATTTAAAAAGATCTAAGACTGGAAAGCTACTTTTGATATTCCAAGGTAGAGCTGTTTGGAAAAAATATATGAATTTAACTACTATTTCAGTTAATAATAAGAAAGTAACTATGATTGGTGGAATCTATGAGTTAGCACATGATCTAAAATCAAATTTACAAACCTCTCCAATTGTAGGAGCAATTAAAACAAGTGGTAAAATTATTACCACTGCTGTTAAAGGATCACCTTTCGGATTATTTTTAGTGGCCGCTGCTGATACTTTGGAGTGGATACTTAATGATAACCCTGATAAAAAACTAAGCGAACTTTTGTGACAAATTATTATTGACTTCTCAAAAGCTCTAGTTGCTGGGTTGGCGGCTGTGATTGTCGGTGTAGCTGCAGTAATACTTGGTGGTAGTGCTTTAGTTGTAATAGCAGCAGGTGCAATAGCTATGTTAGCGGCATCTTTTTATTTAGAAAAAGCAGATGCAGCTGGATTAGGAACAAGTGGTGTACCTTGGGCACAAATTTCAAAAGATCAAACGGAAGCAATTTGGGAAACTATACGTCAAAAAATTATAAAAATTAGCGTGGAAAATACAAGTAAAATTTCTAATGAGAACCAAGAATTTAAGTTTGAGCCAATAATATGAAAAATATTAATAATGTAAAATTAATTCCATACAATGTTAAGTCTGATATTCAATTGGCTACAATGTTTTGTTATTTTACTGTAATTTTGTTTTTTAATATTATGTTGTATTTATTTGGTGATAATAAAAGCTTGCTATTGTTTTTGAATTTTTCATTTTTAGTTGTTTATTTTCTTTCATTTGTTTTTTTTAAAAAAACATTTTTGGTTTTATTTAGAGATTGGTGTTCGTCTTTTTTGGTTTTTCTTAGTTTTGTTTTTATGTATTTTGAGTTTGGTTCAAGATTTTTTAATATATATTTTCTTTTTTTATTTTTCATTATTTATTTTTTATTTGATTTATTTTATTTAATGAAAAAAAATGGAATTATTATTTTTGATGCTATTAATTCTTCATTTTTTGGTCTTGAATTTGATTATAAGAAAAGAGAGGATTATCGTTTAAATAAACTAGTAATTAATAGGAGTTTTTTTCATAAAATATTTTATTTTTTTGTGATTGTGTTTTTTATTTTTGGTTTTGTTTTTGGAAAAAATCTTCCTTATGTTTTTTTTGGCGTAAGTAGTTTTTCTAATGGTGGTAATGATTCTTTTTATGATTTTGGCTTATTTCTAATTGGATCTGTTGTAACATTTTTTTGTGTAACTTATGTCAATATTTTATTTTTATTTTTATTGTATTTTATTAAATGTGTTAAAATAAGGTTTAAATAATTTTATTATCAAGAGGTTAAAATGATTTTTTTAGGTTGGGTGTTATTTTTAAAATAATAGTGGAATAAAAATGATTATTGATTATTTGAAAAATTTATTATAATTGTTGTTTTGATGTATGTAATAGGACTCCCGATTTTTGGGTTTATATGTTGTTACTATAAACATGAGGAAAACCCCAACTATTTTAAGCTGTTTTTAACAGAAAGCAGGTAAATTTTTTCTATATTAATTATCAAGAATATATAGAAAAGAAATGAACAGGTGTGGTTTATATTATGGGCAGTAGTTTTGGGTTATCTGCATTCCATTACGAGAGCTTCGGGCACATATCATCGAAGACGGCATCCTAAAACATACCTTTGTGATTGGCTTTCCAATGATTAGAATATTCCGTACCCAAGGTTTATGGGCTTTTATTTGTCATTTTATAATGAAAGGACCAGAAGAGCTTTATCCGAAACCTCACCCTATGTATGGGACAATTGATACTTTTAAACAACTGATTTATTGTCAAAATGTTCAAGGCGCAAAAGAAAGCTGGAAAGAGACCTGGAAGCTATTTCGGATCATTTATATCTATAATTGGGTTCCAGTATTATTTTTTTATCCCTTTGATGTGTGTAACTTTGTGGCGCGAAGAATTTTATTGTATATCAAACCATTGCCCGTTTGGCATGATGCTGTCATAAGAAAAAATAAAATGAATTTAGAGCGGCCAGAAGAAATCAGTGCAAAAGATAATTTTGAATTTACGATGTTTAAAATGATGGATAAATAAAAAGCCCCTCAGGGCTTTTTTTACATCTAAAGGACTTAAGGCAATTGCTTAATCGGACTTCCACCCAACGCCTGCATTAAAGTTACATAAGCATTATATTGACTCTGTTTGGTTTGAACCAAAGACAGTCGCGCATTACGTGTGGTTTCTTGTGCATCAAGCAAGTTTTTCAACGCAATGGCACCATTTCGATAACGTACTTCAGTCAAACGCTCAGTCTTTTCTGCAAGCTGTACATTACGCTCTTGCAAAGCAACTTGTTGACTTAACTCAGTACGATTGGATAGCGCATTTTCCACATCGGCAAAAGCCTGATACAAGGTCTGACGATATTGAATAATAGATTTTTCATAATCTAAATCACTAATCGCAAGGTCTTTCTTCATATCATTATATTGCAAGAAAGGTAAACTTAAACTTGCACCCAAAGCCAAAGCTGGGTTTTGTAATAAATTACTCAAAGAGGTACTACTCGAGCCTAAACTGCCAGTCAAACTAATCGAAGGGTAGTAACTCGCTTTCGTTGCATCTTTATTTGCCAAAGCTTTACGTAATCTTAATTCGCTCGCTTGTAAATCTGGACGGCGAGACAACAACTCGGCAGGTAAACCTGCTGCAATCGTCGGTAATGCAATTCGAGGTAAACGCTGCGGCTCTGAAATATTCAGTTGTTGCACAGGTTGATGCAATAACACAGCCAATGCAGTACGTGTCTCCACTTTTTGTTGGGCAATTTGGCTTAAGGTTGCTTTTTGACTTTGGACCGACTGTTCCGCTTGCGTTAGATCTAAACCTGACACAGCGCCGGCTTTATATTGCACCTTGACCAAGTCATAGGTTTTTTGCGTACTGGCTAAGTTTTGCTGCGCAATACTGTAGCGCTCATTTAAATAGCCAAGTTGCCAATATAGGTTTGCTGTTGTTGCAATCAAGCTTTGGGCAGTGGCTTGTAGGTCCTGTTCAGTCGCTAAAGCTTCCCATTTTGCGGCCTCAGTCTGGCTAGCCAAACGACCAAATAAATCTACTTCATAACTAACGCCACCACTGAGTGATACACCTTTTGATGAGTCATCACCTGAGTTAAGGTCAAAGTTATGTCCAGTTGAAACACTTGAACTCACGCGTGGCCCTTGTTTATTTTCAGCCAAACCTGCTTGTAGTCGAGCTTGCTGTAAATTAATACCTGCAACAGCGAGGTCAGTATTGGCAGCTAAAACTTGATTCACCAACTGGTTTAATTGAGCATCATTAAACAATGTCCACCATTGGTCAGCATACGTATCGGCATGAACTTGCTGACTCATGGCTTTCGCATTTTGAAATTGCGTCGGGATTTGTGTTGCAGGAGCTTCATACGGCGTCTTAACCACAGCGGCACAGCCGACTAGGCTACTTCCGAGAATGAAGGCACTTGCAAGTTTAGTTAAGGTCATTTGCATCATTATTTCCTTATTCACGAGAAAGCGCATCGACAGGGTTAAGCTGTGCGGCATTACGTGCAGGAATAAAGCCAAACACAATACCAATCATACTTGAGCAGACAAATGCAGCAACAATAGACGTCGTTGAATAGGCCATTTGGAATGTTCCACCGGCAAAATGACTAATCAATTGTCCAATACCTAAAGATAATAAAACCCCAAGCACACCGCCTAAGATGCACACCAACACCGCCTCTATCAGGAACTGTTGTAAAATGTCACTTTGACGGGCACCCACGGCCATACGTACACCAATTTCTTGAGTACGCTCAGTCACCGAAACCAACATAATGTTCATGACCCCAATACCACCGACGATCAATGAAATCACCGCAATTGCAGAAACTAACAAGGTCATCGTTTGCGTAGTTTGTTGAATGGTTTCACGGATACTATCGGAGTTCTGTGTAAAGACATCTTGCGCGCCATGACGTTGCACCAATAAGTTTAATATGGCGTTCTCAGCAGCAGCACTTGGGTATTCATCTTTCACTCGGACAATAATGCTGCGCACATTCGACTGACCTAGCATACGACTCATGACCGTTGAATACGGTAAATACACATTCAGGCTATCTGAGTTGCCCATCATGCTTTTTTGTTCTTCGATCACGCCAATGATACGGCTCGGCACACTGCCTAATAAAATCACTTGACCCACAGGGTTGGTGCCATCGGCAAAGAAAGTATTTTTAGTATTACTATCAATCACCACATCTTGCGCTTGCTCAGTCACACTTTCTTTATCAAAAGGTTGACCAGAAGCGAAGTTCATTCCTTTGACATAGAAGAAATCTTCACTCACGCCATTCACTGTGGTCGACGCTTCAGTGTCTTTAAAACGTGCTGTAACAGATGAATTGACTGAAGGACTAACGCCATCGACATAAGGCTGTTCAGCAAGGGCCGTCGCATCGGCAGGAATCAATGTTTTGGCTTGGGATGATCTGGAATTATCACCAAAGCCTCGACCTTGATAAACCGTAATGGTATTGGTTCCCAAGCTGCTGATATTTTCTAAAATTTGCTTTTGCGAACCATTACCCAAGGCCACCACGGAGACCACAGAGGCAATACCGATAATAATCCCGAGCATGGTGAGGAAGGTCCGCATCCGGTGTGCATTCATGGCAAGGATCGCCATACGGAATGCTTCACCAAGACGGTCAACGGCAGAGCGCCAACTCGAGGTTTTTTTCTGGGTGTTTGGAACGAGTTGTTGCTTTTCTAAAGGTTCATCATCTGTTTCAGGCACATTGGGCTGATCTGAAATGATGTTACCGTCTGAAATTTCAATAATTCGAGTCGCATTTTTTGCAACATTATGATCGTGCGTGACCAAAATAATGGTATGACCTTTGGCATTGAGTTCGCGTAAAATCCGCATCACTTCAATACCACTATTCTTATCCAATGCACCGGTGGGTTCATCGGCAAGAATAACGTCACCACCATTCATGAGGGCGCGGGCAATCGACACACGTTGTTGCTGACCACCCGAGAGTTGGCTCGGACGGTTTTGAGTTTTTTCACCCAATCCTAGGTCGGTCAGCAGTTGCTTGGCACGTGCATTACGTTCGGTTGCATCTGCACCGGCATAGATAGCGGGAACTTCGACGTTACCCGCAGCATTCAAATCACCGAGTAAGTGATAACGCTGGAAAATAAAGCCGAAATATTCACGGCGTAACTGTGCCAGTTCATCAGGTTCAAGTTCACGGGTTTCACGCCCCTTGACCTTGTAACTGCCTTTGGTTGGCTTATCTAAACACCCCAAAATGTTCATGAGGGTAGATTTACCAGAACCGGACTGACCTACAATCGCCACCAGTTCACCTGGGTAAATCTCAAGATTAACCCCTTTTAGAATCTGGACTGTGCTTTCACCAGCAGGGAATTCACGAGTCAGATTCTTGACCTCGAGTAGAGGCGTCTGATTTTGACTCATCATTACATTCTCATTGGGCCGCCAGCACCACCACGGTTGCTGCGTTTAGCTGAATCATTTGAAGTATCAGAACCGTCGGCAATCACGACTTTGTCACCTTGTTTTAGGCCACGGATAACTTGTGCGGTCACACGGTTATTTAAACCAAGTAATACAGGTTGAGGTTGTGCAGAACCATCCGCTTGCAATACACGTACCATAGCAACGCTCGCTTTACCTTGTTTGACCAATGCTTTTTCAGCTTCAGTCAGTTCTAAACGTTTAGGACGGTTTGGATTATCTTTATTCGATTTAGCTTCTGCGTTGGTATTTTTATCAGCAGATTCACCATCGGTAGACGTATTATTTCGGCTACGTTGTGGACGGTTCGAGGTTTGTACGGCTGCGGCAGGTACAGTCAAGATATTCTTGGCTTCATCTAAAATGATATACACCTGAGCAGTCATATCGATACGCAATTTGCCGTCTTCATTTGGGACATCAAATAACGCATTGTAGTAAACCGCAGTACTTGAAGACGAAGAGGTATTGCTGTTGCTTTCGGTGTTGATTGAGTTTGGAGCAGGTTCAACTTGGCGCAGGGTTGCATAGTGTTTTGTTTCACTGTCGCCCAACGTCGTAAAGTAAACACTTTGACCTTCTTGGACTTTCATCACATCAGCTTCAGAAATTTCAGCTTTAATGGTCATGGTGTCGAGCTTTGCCAATTTCACAATGGTTGGCGCACTTTGGTTGGCGTTTACGGTTTGACCTTCTTCAGTCACAATTGCCACGATGGTTCCATCCATTGGTGCAACAATTTGTGTATAGCCTAAGTCTTCTTTTGCAGTCGCTAAAGTTAAACGTGATTGTTCGATTTGTGCATTAATGGCTGCAATATCAGCTTGCGCAGTTTTATAACTTGCTAGCGCAGATTCAAGTTCTGCACGACTAGTCGCATCTTGAGCGTACATCGCTTGCTGACGTTTATATTCAGCATCGACTTTGGCTAAATTTGCATTTTTTACTGCCAATTGCGCTTGTTGATTTTTAATACTGGCTTCGGCTGTTTTAAGGTCATTTTCCTGACGTACCGAATCGATTTGCGCAATCAATTGACCTTGTTTTACTTCATCGCCAAGTTGCACATACATTTTTTTTACTTGACCTGAAACCTGCGCTCCTACGCTGACCATTTTAGTTGCTTCAAGCACACCAGTGGCAAGCACTGAGTTTTCAATATCCCCACGGCTGACTTCGGCCGTAATGTACTGAGGTTGCTCTTGTTTTGGTTTGAAAAAATGCCATGCTGTGACAGCGATCGCCAGAGCAGCGATGATGGCTACGATCAATTTTGCTGGTTTTATTTTTGGCATGATTGGCAGTAAAGCGTTAAGAAAGTTATTTGAATTATAAGAGTTAAATACGGATAAATTGTGAATATTTTAGCAAAGAAGTAATGATTATTATTTCCCTTTAGGCTTTCCGATTGATATGAAGGGACTTAGCAGAATCTGTAAACAGACTCATTCTACTGCGTAAAATAATTTTTTAACTGTAACTAAATGCCAATTAAAGTACAAAAAGCATATTTCATGCCTATTTATTTGAATCTAATTTCAAATTAGAAAAAAGTTGAATGAAAATTAAAAAAAGTGGTGCTATAAAGCTTTTTTGTAGCCTATGTTAATGATATTAAAATAAAAATATGCATTGTGTTTGTGCTTTAGTGTGCACAGTTTTTGTTGAGCGTGTGTGATTTTTTGCAATAGTCTTGTTCTAAAAATGCAGCTAAGATCAAAACCCATAAAAAAATTATGGGTTTAATGATAAGTGGTTTTTTTTCATTAAATATACAAAATAAAATAGGAATATAAGTCGGGGTTAGATATGGAATGGAATGAAAAATATAATATCGGCATTGATGTTATTGATAATCAACATCGCCAGATTTTAGATTATATCAATACGTTGGAAGCAATCCTCCTGAATGGCAGTCGAGAGAAAATCAAAGAGGTTTTGGATGATTTGATTGACTATACACAATCGCATTTCAGCTTTGAAGAAAATTTATTGGAACAGGTACATTATCAGTATTTGCCGTCTCATCGTGGGATTCATGAGCATTTTGTGAGGCGACTGAATGAGTATCGAACCAAATTTGAAAATGGTGTTTCGGTTGAACAAGATTTATATCGTTTATTGTCTAAATGGCTGATTAATCACATTCAGCATGATGATCAAGATTATGTAGATTCAGTGCGAGACAATATGCTGCACTATCTGCGCTCGCAGGAACAGAAAAAAGGCAAAAGTTGGTTTGCTCGCTTTTTTAGTTAAGTCAACAGGGACGGAAATAACCTTTTACCGCACATCTGAGCAATGGCTTGCATAATCAGATGTTCGGCATTTTCATGTCCCAAACCTTTAATCGAGGCATCTAAACGTAACAACAGGGCAGGCCACGTCAAAAACTCATTGGCATTTAAACGGCGTAAAGCTTGTTGATACAGCTCGACCTTGGTCTTCCAAATGCCAATTTGTAAGGCATTTTGTGGTTGCTCAAACAGTTGCATCAGCAAGCGCATTTCCTTGCTGATACTCCATAAAATGAGTGACATCGGCTCACCAGAGGCAATCAAATATTGAAAAATTTTAATTGATTGCGCCAAATTGCCTTGCAGCATTGCATCATTTAAATCATAGGTGGTGTAGCGTGACTGATCTTGTAAGCAAGAGTACAGATGATCAATCTGAATCATTTCAGCTTCAGGAAAAGTATCTGCGACACGCATTAAACTATTTTTTGCAGCCAGTAAATTATGCTCATGATGCTGCTCTAGCCATTGCCAAGCATCATTGGCGAGTTGAATGCCGAGCTTTTGCGCCTCGGTGGCTAAGATTTGCTGACGATCTTTAGGGTAGTTTGCAGTCAGTGCAACATTGACTCCATTGGCATCAATGGTTTGGAAAAAACTGGTCTTTAAACTCGCACTGTCTTGCTTCGGCATGACCACGAGCAGCAAGTTACTTTCATTTTGCTGCAAATAGCTTTTTAACAATTTTAGTCCATTGGCATCGGGTTTAATGCTGCCATGTGCCTCAATTGCCAGTTGACTGGAAAATAATGACAAGCTATTTAAAGCATTAAAGACATGTTTCCAATCAGCAGCAGAGCTAATATCATACCGTTGACGCTCGACTTCTCGAGTGTTCCAACTCTTACGAAATGCATCCAGGAGATTTTGTTCAAGTAAAGGCTCTTGACCATGCAGCACCCAGGCACCTTGCGCTTCATCTACACGTTTTAATGCCTGAAGATAGTCAAGTTTCATAAATCAAAATTACTCAGCTTTGGTCGGTGCAGTTAGTGGGTTTGCTTTCGGTAAGCGGTTTGATGAAATTTGGCGCACGATCTGTTGTGCAATGTCATCAATAATCACTTGTTTTAAATATTTTTCTTCTTGGTCATCGGTGTTCACGGTTGCAACGTCGTATTGGTAGCTACGTGTTGCCATCAATGTACGGGGTTCAGTTACAGGATTGCCTTGGGCATCTTCAATTTGGAACGTCACATTCAAACGCAATAAAGTTTCAACCAATTTACCATTGAGTTCTAAACGACGCGGAGTGTAATCCAACACATGTAAGACATAGGCATTTTGATTATTGCTCAATTGCACGCCTGCAGAGCCTAAATAAATCGCTAACTTTTCATGTAAGTCATCCGTATCTTCAGGAAGTGCCAATCGCATATTGGAATAGGCTACAGGTACAGCAGCAGGGTTGGTGCCTTTTAAATGAAAACCACAACCGACCATGCCTGCGCTCAGGCCCATAGTTAATACAATTGCAGCAACACGTTGAACCAAGTGCATAAAGTGTCCTCTGTTTCCCGAAGGGATAATGTTGAAATCCTGTGTGGATTGTAAAGTCAAAGCCCGTTGACTGGCAACGGGCTTTGTTTGGGAATTGTGAAATCCTTTTGTTCCCTCTCCTCATAGGAGAGGGTTAGGGAGAGGTTAATTACCCTCATCCCAACCTTCTCCCAAAGAGAGAAGGAAATATAAGGAATTTAAACCACCAAATTCACTAATTTATTCGGCACCACAATTTCTTTCTTGGTTGGACCAGTCAAAAATTGTTGAACTTCAGGTAATGCTTTTGCTTGTGCAAGAATGTCATCTTTAGAGGCATCGACAGATACTTCTAATTTGCCACGAAGCTTACCGTTTACTTGCACCACAATCGTTTGTGTATTACGAGTCAGCGCAGATTCATCTACAGCAGGGAAGCGTGCTGATGTTAATTCGATACCAAACTCAGCCAATAAGGTTTGGCTTAAATGTGGTGCAAACGGAGCAAGTAAAGTTAGAAGAGTCGTGATTGATTCACGTGCAACGGCAACGTCATTGTCATCTTTCGCTTCAAACTTATTGTTTGCATTCAAAAGTTCCATCATCGCAGCAATGGCGGTGTTGAAGGCATGACGACGAGCAATGTCATCACCCACTTTTTGAATGGTTTCGTGTGTTTTACGACGTAAGTCTTGTGCAGCGGTAGAAAGTGTCGCTTTGTCGATGTTTGCAGCAGAGTTGCCTTGTTCAAGGAAACCAGTTGCTAGGCGCCATACACGTTTTAAGAAACGGTTTGCACCTTCAACACCAGCGTCAGACCATTCTAGTGATTGATCTGGTGGTGCAGCGAACATCATAAATACACGTGCAGTATCTGCACCGTATTGATCAATAATCGCTTGCGGGTCGATACCGTTATTTTTCGATTTCGACATTTTCTCTTGACCACCAACGATAACGTCCTGACCATCTTCTTTATATTTAGCAGAAGTGATACGACCTTTTTCGTCTTTTTCAAGTTCGATGTCAGCAGGGTTAAACCAAGTCTTCTTACCTGACTCAGATTCACGGTAGTAGGTATCCGCAAGCACCATACCTTGAGTAAGCAAGTTGGTGAATGGCTCGTTACCTTGTACCACACCTTCATCACGCATCAATTTATGGAAGAAGCGTGCATAAAGTAAATGTAGAATCGCGTGTTCAACACCACCAATATATTGGTTTACAGGAAGCCAAGTTTGACCCGCTTCAGGTTTCACCATACCGTCAGTGAAATCTGGAGATGCATAGCGTGCATAGTACCAAGATGATTCTACAAAGGTATCCAAAGTATCTGTTTCACGACGAGCATCGCCACCACAGCATGGGCAAGTGGTTTCATAGAACTCAGGCATTTTGTTGAGTGGATTGCCTGAACCATCCGGCACCACGTCCGTTGGCAATACAACTGGAAGCTGTTCTTCAGGTACAGGAACCTGACCACATTTTTCGCAGTTGATCATTGGAATTGGACAACCCCAATAACGCTGACGAGAAACACCCCAGTCACGTAAACGGAATTGAACTTTCGAGTTGGCAAGTCCAGTCGGTTCTAATTTTGCAAGGAATGCATCGTACGCCCCTTGTAAGTCTAAGCCGTCAAATTCGCCTGAATTCACCAGTTTGCCGTCTTTAGAGCCATACCATTCTTGCCAAATTGTTGCGTCAAACTCTGCATCGTCTGCACCTTTGGCATCAATCACTTGCTTAATGGTTAAGCCATATTTATTCGCAAATTCGAAGTCACGTTCATCGTGTGATGGAACCGCCATCACCGCACCTGAACCGTAAGACATCAAAACGTAGTTTGCGATCCAAACAGGAACTTCTTCACCTGTAACTGGGTGCTTAACTGACAAACCTGTTGCCATGCCTTTCTTTTCAGCAGTCGCAAGGTCTGCTTCAGCAACAGAACCCATACGGCATTCTTCAATAAATGCAGCAAGCTCAGGATTGCTTTCCGCAGCTTTAAGTGCCATTGGATGCTCTGCTGCAACTGCAACATAAGTCACACCCATGAGTGTGTCAGCACGAGTGGTAAATACAGTTAAACCATCTGCATAAACGTCTGGATTCGCTGAAGGGAAGGTAATTTCCATACCCTGTGAGCGACCAATCCAGTTACGTTGCATGGTTAAAACTTGCTGTGGCCAGCCGTCTTTTAATGTTTCTAAATCGTCAAGTAATTCTTGCGCATAGTCAGTGATGCGGAAGTAGTACATTGGAATATCACGTTTTTCGACCAATGCACCAGAACGCCAGCCACGACCATTTTCAACTTGTTCGTTTGCTAAAACAGTTTGGTCTACTGGGTCCCAGTTCACTGTTGAAAGCTTACGGTAAATTAAACCTTTTTTATAAAGCTGTACGAATAACCATTGTTCCCAGCGGTAGTATTCAGGTGTGCAAGTTGCAAATTCACGATCCCAATCTACAGAAAGACCTAACTTTTTAAGCTGATTACGCATGTAATCAATGTTTTCAAAAGTCCATTTTGCAGGAGCGACTTGATGGGCAATTGCAGCATTTTCAGCAGGCAAACCGAAAGCATCCCAACCCATGGGTTGTAGCACAGTTTCACCTTGTAAACGGTGGAAACGGCTGATCACATCACCAATGGTGTAGTTACGCACATGACCCATATGCAGTTTGCCACTTGGATAAGGGAACATAGAGAGGATATAACGACGTGGTCCTTCTACTTGGTCGGCAACTTTAAAGGCTTTGCGATTTTCCCAGTCTTGTTGGACTGTAGGTTCAATCGCACTGGCTTGATATTCAGGGTCAATGTGAGTAGTCATAAACGTAAATAGAAATAACGGTTAAAAAGTTTGTGCTACAGCATAGCGCAAAATACGCCTAGAGTGAATTTTGCGATGCTGCCTAGATGTAAATAATTTAAGTCGATATAGCAGGACTTTGGCGTGAATTATTGTGCTGCGGCAGCTACCGCTTGAGCTTGGCGGAGTGCTGCATTGGCTTCGCGTTGTTGTTCTGCTTGTTGCTCATTTTGTTCATTCGACTGTTCGGCTTCACGTGAAACCTCTTCTTGGTTTTTTGCTGGAGTTGATTGCGTAGTCGTTGTTGCGCCATAGGTATTTACTTTACCTTTACGCTGCGCATTTTTTGGCGGTGGCGTGGTGGTGTAATGCGTTGAACCTTTAGCATCCACCCATTTGTAATATTCTTTCGCTGAAAGGTCCAAACTGGTCAGGCAAAACGCCATGCTAGATAAAATACAGGCAGTTCGTGCAATCGTCGTCTTCATCATAAATTCAGTCCCAAAGTTATAGTGATCATGCAAAATTATGCTGAAAATTTTGCGCTTTTTTGACAGCAGAATCTATGCATTTTTTAGCACAAAGGATAAAAGGGGCATCGCGTGGGATGAGTAACTTTGTGAATGATGAATTGTGGAATTAATGAGCAATAAAAATGTTGGGTTCTTATGATCCAATCCATGCCTTAAGTTGAAAGTGAGGCAATTGAATGAAAAACCCACAGCCATTCATTTAATTTATTTATTAGATTTATAAAAGTATTTTATTAAATGCATGCTAACTGGTTATAAATAAACAAACTACAAAGAATGCAAAGAACGGGAGTATGCTTAAAAAACAAACGGTCTGTAAGTAATCAGAAAAAAGCCGATTTTTAAACTTGACTTTAATGGTTGAAACTACAAAAATGCTGTCTTTAGTTTTATATGCCTTAGATCGATCACCCTTCGAATGAGTGCATTTTAGCAATGGACTTCTTCTCTAGCCGAGAAGTTGAACAAAGCCAACAAAATATGTTTATCCCAACATGTTTTAGACCCCATATTGCTCAAACAGCAAGCAGGTCAGATTTTTTTCTTATTGCTATGAAAACTATGAAATTTGTGTGCTATAACAGAGCACACAGTTAATGAATTAACCACGACAAATGCCCTCCATTTGTGCGTGAAAAAAGATTAGGGTGAATCACGTTGGAACTTTTATCTGGTGGTGAAATGCTCGTACGCGCTTTAGCGGACGAAGGCGTTGAACATGTTTTTGGATACCCAGGCGGCGCAGTACTGCATATTTATGATGCGCTATTTCAACAAGAAAAAATCAATCATTACCTAGTGCGCCACGAGCAAGCTGCTGGTCATATGGCTGATGCTTACTCACGTGTCACAGGTAAAACAGGTGTCGTACTGGTGACATCTGGTCCGGGTGCAACAAATACCGTAACTCCAATTGCAACTGCCTATATGGACTCAATCCCAATGGTGATTTTGTCAGGTCAGGTTGCAAGCCATTTGATCGGTGAGGATGCGTTCCAAGAAACTGATATGGTTGGTATTTCGCGCCCAATCGTAAAACACAGCTTCCAAGTACGTCATGCAAGCGAAATCCCTTCGATTATTAAGAAGGCATTTTATATCGCTTCAAGTGGTCGTCCGGGTCCTGTTGTCGTTGATATTCCAAAGGATGCGACGAATCCTGCAGAGAAATTTGCTTACGAATATCCTGAAAAAGTGAAAATGCGTTCGTATCAACCGCCGCATCGTGGTCACTCAGGTCAAATTCGTAAAGCAATTGATGAATTGATTCATGCTAAACGCCCAATTATTTATTCAGGCGGCGGTGTGGTTCAAGGCAATGCTTCTGCACAGTTGACAGAACTTGCACATTTACTGGGTTATCCAGTAACCAGTACCTTAATGGGTCTTGGTGCGTATCCGGGCAATGATGAACAATTCATCGGCATGTTGGGTATGCATGGTACTTACGAAGCCAATATGACGATGCACAATGCAGATGTGATTCTGTGTGTGGGCGCGCGCTTCGATGACCGTGTAACCAATAATCCAGCGAAATTCTGTCCAAATGCGAAAGTCATTCATATTGATATAGACCCAGCAACGATTTCAAAAACAATTATGGCGCACATCCCAATTGTGGGTGCAGTAGAGCCTGTATTGACTGAAATGTTGGCTCAATTAAAGCAATTGAATGTGTCTAAACCAAATCCAGAAGATATCGCGGCTTGGTGGAAACAAATCAATGAATGGCGTCAAGTTCATGGTTTGAACTATGACAAACCAACTGATGGTTCAATGAAGCCACAGCAAGTTGTTGAAGCGTTGGATAAAATTACCAATAGCCAAGCCATCATTACTTCAGACGTTGGTCAACACCAAATGTTTGGTGCGCTTTACTACAAATACACACGTCCACGTCAATGGATCAACTCAGGTGGTCTAGGAACCATGGGTGTAGGTTTGCCATATGCTATGGCAGCAAAACTTGCCTTCCCAGATCAACAAGTAGTGTGTATTACTGGCGAAGCATCGATTCAGATGTGTATCCAAGAACTTTCTACATGTAAGCAATATGGCTTGAATGTAAAAATTCTATGCTTGAATAACCGTGCATTAGGTATGGTTAAGCAATGGCAAGACATGAACTACGAAGGTCGTCACTCAAGTTCTTATGTTGAGTCACTTCCTGACTTCCCTAAATTAATGGAAGCGTATGGGCATGTGGGTATTCAAATTGATCATGCAGATGAACTCGAATCGAAGCTTGCTGAAGCAATGGCGATCAATGACAAGTGCGTGTTTATTAACGTGATGGTTGACCGTTCAGAGCATGTATATCCAATGTTGGTTGCTGGCCAGTCAATGAAAGATATGTGGTTAGGCAAAGGAGAGCGCACACAATGAGACATATTATCTCTGTACTTGTAGAAAACGAAGCAGGTGCGCTTTCACGTTTGGTAGGTTTATTCTCTCAGCGTGGTTATAACATTGAGACATTAAACGTAGCGCCAACAGAAGATCCGACGCTTTCGCGTTTGACTTTAACCACGTATGGCGATGAGCATAAAATTGAACAAATCACCAAACAACTCAACAAGCTTGTCGAAGTTGTTAAAGTTGTTGATTTGTCTGAAGGTGCTCATATTGAACGTGAATTGATGTTAATTAAAGTCAAAGCACTCGGTTCAGCACGTGCCGAAATTAAACGTACTGCGGATATTTTCCGTGGACAAATCGTAGACGTAACGCCAACGACATATACCATTCAAATCGCAGGTACAACTGAAAAGATAGATGGTTTTATTGATGCCTTAGCTGAAAATACAATTCTAGAAGTTGTACGTTCAGGTGTTTCAGGTATCGCACGTGGCGAAAAAGTTTTAACTATCTAATTTTATATATTCACCTCACTCCTATGGGTGAGGTACTTGAAACGTGAATAATCAAACAGAATCACGGTATCAAGTTAAAGGAAACGAAAGCATTTTAGCGGAGACAGCAATGCAAATTTTTTACGATAAAGACACAGACTTATCTATCATCCAAGGCAAAAAAGTAGCAATCATTGGTTATGGTTCACAAGGCCATGCTCATGCGCTTAACCTTAAAGATTCAGGCGTTGACGTAACTGTAGGTCTACGCGCTGGTTCTACTTCTTGGAAAAAAGCTGAAAATGCTGGTCTTAAAGTTTCAGAAGTTCCTGCTGCTGTAGCTCAAGCTGACTTAGTTATGATTTTGACTCCAGATGAGTTCCAATCACAACTTTACCGTGACGTAATTGAGCCAAACATCAAGCAAGGTGCAACGCTAGCATTTGCTCATGGTTTCTCTGTTCTTTATAACCAAGTTGTTCCACGTGCTGACCTTGACGTAATCATGGTTGCTCCAAAAGCGCCTGGTCATACTGTACGTTCAGAATTCCAACGTGGTTCAGGTGTACCTGATCTTATCGCTGTTCACCAAGATGCTTCTGGTAATGCACGTAACGTTGCGCTTTCTTACGCTTCAGGTGTTGGTGGTGGCCGTACTGGTATTATCGAAACTTCATTCCGTGAAGAAACTGAAACTGACCTTTTCGGTGAGCAAGCAGTCCTTTGTGGTGGTGCTGTTGAATTGGTTAAAATGGGCTTCGAAACTCTTGTTGAAGCTGGTTATGCACCAGAAATGGCTTACTTCGAATGTTTACACGAACTTAAATTGATCGTTGACTTAATGTTCGAAGGCGGTATCGCGGACATGAACTACTCAGTATCAAACAATGCTGAATATGGCGAATACGTAACTGGCGTTGAAGTAATCAACGAACAATCTCGTGAAGCGATGCGTAATGCGCTTAAACGTATTCAATCTGGTGAATACGCGAAAATGTTCATCAATGAAGGTGCGTTAAACTATCCTTCAATGACTGCTCGTCGTCGTCAAAATGCTGCTCATGGTATTGAAGTAACTGGCGGTAAGCTACGTGCAATGATGCCTTGGATCCAAGCGAACAAAATCGTTGATAAAGAGAAAAACTAATTTCTTGAATCAATTGATTTGAATACGAAGACCCACTCATTTTGAGTGGGTTTTTTAATATCTAAAGTTACGTGCCTTAAAAATAGAAAAGCATGCTTTTCTATTTTTTCGTACCTTGGATTCAAGCGAACAAAATCGTAGACAAAGAAAAGAACTAAGTTTTGATTTCTAAGTCAAAAAGCCCCCTGTTTTTAACAGGGGCTTTTTTATGCCTTACTGAAATCAGCATAAAGGCAAGTAAAACCGTTGATAAAGAGAAAAACTAATTTCTCCAATCAATTGATTTGAATGTGGAAGCCCACTCATTTGAGTGGTATTTAAATTTGCTAAGTACCTAGAAAGGATAAAAGGCAGTACGTGGCCTCTTTGCGTCCACAACAGTGATTTGCTTTTTGGGCTTCATTCAAAGCAGTACTTTTTCTTCCTTGTATTCAAGTAAAAAAAGTTGTAGAGCAATAAAAGAACAAAATTTTATTTCTCAGTCAAAAAAGATGTTTTTAATGGGGATGCCAAAGATTGGAAACATGGTCTTTAAAAGTGAATCAAATTTAATTTGATGGTTTTGAGTCATGGGTGGTTTCAAAACTCCTATATTTGTGTCAGCTGAGTTGAATTTAGGTTGTGATAGAGTAGGCATTATTCATGCTGCATGGAGTGTGTAATTGCAATGAAAATATCAAAACTCTCTCTCTTACTCGCTCTTTGTCTACCTGTGGTGAGTTTTGCACAAGTTTCAGATATAGCACAGTCTGAGTTAAAGCCTTTACCTGATGTTCGGATATCCATGCAGCGGATGCTTCGCTCTACTGAAGGGCGTTATTTCTTAGATTTGTATGCTGGCATATGGAATCCGCACGGGACTTTGACTGATTTGCAAGAGCCCAAACAAATTAACTTTAAAGGGACTCAAAAAGCAGATTTTATTGACTTGAATTCAGTCAATGTTGGGACGGAACAAAGTGCTGCAGCAGCTTATCGATTGGCAGGTACATTGAATGCAAATACAGGCTACTTTAAAGCTGAACTGACGGAACAAACGGCACCACCATCTACAAGTTATCTACAGTTTGAACCTGCGTTTAAAGCTGCAGATAAACCTATCCTGCTGTTTAAGTTTTATGGGGTGCAATCCGCAGACCAACCTTATGGGAAGTCTCTAAAACGCGTAGATGTGATTAATAAGTCAAATGGCACAGTACTACAGTCTTTACAAGGCTTTAATGCCTTTGGGAATAGTATGGGATTCTTAGATGTAAACTTTGATGGATACTATGATGTTGTACTTTCGGATACCTCTGATGGTCGAAAAATAGAAGATAAGCGATTTATTTATTGGATGTACAATCCTAAAACGAAGAATTTTCAACGCTCACCGCAATTGGAGAAAATTGCTGGCTTTCCAAAATTAAAAGGAGAGCTGCAGCAGATCGACTTTGGATCAGGTCAAATCTTTCGAGTCGATCAAGGATTGCTTTATCCAGTCAGTGAGTAAGTTAAATTTTTTAAAAAGCCCCATAACTTGGGGCTTTTTTATTTATAGAATTTTCTAAAGAAGAATCTAGGCAGTTTTAAAAGAGGTAGTCAGTATTTTGAATAAAAAATCAAAGTAAAAAGTGCGTTGAAAGAGAGGGGCAGAATTTCAATATGTGTGATAATTCATGTAATAAATGAGATTCTAAAAATTTAAAAAACAAAAATCTGAAATTTAAAGAAAGAAAATATGATTTACAAAAGCTTAACATTGGAAACTAAGCCGTGATTCAAAACCTGTAATTTAATACAAAGGCTCAGTATTTGGTGACGTAATTCTTGTATTGCGTTTCAAAAGACATACCTGAAAGTGGTGATTATACATTTGAGATTCTATTTAAAATTTAAATTTAATCGGTCTTTACTATTAATATAGTTGAATATTCACGTAGTATTGTTTTGTTTGAAAATTATTTTGAACTATTTCACAAATATTTGGTGAAATATGTAACAGCCTATATTATTTTTAATGTTACTAAATTTAATAAAAACAATAAGATATAATATACCAAAAAATAGGGATATGAAAAAAATCCCCAAAATTTGGGATAAAGAGAAAAATTAAATAAAAATATAAAAATTAAAAATATTTAATATATTACAACCACATAATTTAAATATTCGTAAAAAATAATATTACATGAATATTCGTGTGAATATTCCGCATTAGGTTCTTTTTTTCTCCACATGATTAAGAATGAATCAGCACCTAGGGAAAGTAAGATTAATTAGTTTTTCTTAATAAATATCCTTTGATGCACATACTAATAAATCTCATATGAGAATGGAGAAGTGAAATGTCTACATCTAAAATTTTAACCGCAGTACTATCTGCAACATTGTTCGTAGCACTTCCAGCAACATCTGCAATCGCTGGTGGTAAAAAAGAATCTAAACAATGTGGCGGTGCGCCGTGTGAAGGCGAAATCGACATAAAGTTACAGATTCTTAAAGCATGTGAGCTTTTGGTAGGTAAAGACATCAAACTCGTTGAAGACAGTTATACGGGTGCTAGTGGCTTTACAGTTACAACGAACACTCCATATACATTAAATCTATCTACGCTAAACGCGGGTTCAAGTGCAGATACTTTTGTAAAACATGAAACCACTAGTGATAAAGTATTTACAAAAATCACGACTTCAAAAGGTGGTGTGAATTATCCAATCGGTTCTACACCTGTAGCTGGTATGAGCGTTGATAACTTTGCTGTATCTGTAGCTCCAAAAAATACAATTTCAGGTACTCAACGTGCTGGTACATACAAAGATACTTTATATATCAAAGTAGCTTACTAATCCAAATTTAGGGAGTTGATTCTACACAGTTAGGGTCAACTTCTTTTTATTTTTGAATTGATAATAATATTTAAATGTACTGGGGTGGGTATATGAAAAGTTTATTCAAAGTCGTTTCATTTAGTTTAATGACTTGCTTATTGAGTCCTCAAATATTTGCAGGTATTTCAATTAGCCCTGTGCAGTTATATTTAACCGATAAATCTAAACAACGCAGTGCGACATTTACTTTGGAGTCGAAAGGGGATGATGAGACACCACGTATTTTTGAGGCTCAAGCATTTAAATGGACTCAAAATGCCGCAGGGGAAGATGTTCTTTCACCTGAATCCAATATTATTATCAATCCGAAGAACTTTATTTTAAAACCAAATTCAAAACAAATGGTTCGTGTGGGTTTTACTCAATCTGTAGAAAGTATGAACCTACAACAAGAAGAAGCATGGCGTATTCTTTATACTGAGCTACCTCAAGTGACGAACTCTGAATCGAAAATTGCACTGTTATTAAGTATTAATGTGCCATTTTTTGTCGGCAAACAAGAACCCGCTTATTTGAAATTTATTGCTAAAAAATCGAATGGTCGCACCATTATTCAGGTTGAAAATTTAGCAAAATCACACATTCAAATCCAAAAACTTTATGTCATCGATAAAAGCAAGAAAACAGTCGCTGAATCTTCCGATATGAAATATTTATTGGCATTAGGTAAAAACCAATACGACATCGGGAGTGTTTCTTTACAAGGCGCTAGTAATTATAAAGTCGTTGTGGAAACAGATAAAGGTGACACTCCTTTGGAGTTTAATTTAGTTGAGTAGTGGCTATGAATAGAATTACATTGCTTCTATATTGTATTTTATGTGCTAATTCTGCTCATGCAGAAGCTGTTGATATGCCTGATGATTTATTTCCAACCAGTATTTGGGTAAACGAAGTAGACCGCAAGAGCGAAGTATTATTACTGACTGAAAATAACAAGTTTTATATAGAGTGCGCAGATCTTGATAAGCTGCAAATTAAAGTAGAAATTCTGAAACGACATGCAACTAAAAATTCATTTTGTTTGGTAACGGATCAAGATATTCATTCTGGATTTGATCCTCAATTGCAAGCTATCAAAATTAATCTTCCATCAAAATATTTCTTTGGGCTAGAAACGGATGCCTTAATCAGTCAGCCGATGCCTGCAAATTTTGGTGCATTTCTCAATTATGAAATGCACTTTGAAAATAACACTCAACATAATAATTTTGGTGTACTGCCTGAACTTGGGGTGTTTAAAGACAATTGGATTTTAAGAAATAATGCCTTTTATCGAAATAATAAAGGGGATGATTATCGTGAAGAAAAATTTGTAAGGTTAAATAGTAGTCTTGAGTTTGATTTCTCCAAAAATGCGACCAAGCTGATTATTGGTGATACGACCTCTGCCTATAGCGCATTAATTCATGGTGTGCGATTTGGTGGTTTGAGTTTTGGTACAGACTATACGTCACGTCCAGATTTTGTGTATTGGAATATTCCAAGTCTAAAAGGTAGTGCAGTTTTACCTTCGACTGTTGATTTATATATTGATGGCGTAAATATTTATCAGAAAAAGATTTCACCTGGAGATTATAACCTACAAACAGGTGCCAATATTGAAAGTGCTGGTACAGCGCAAATGGTTGTACAAGATGTATTGGGGAATACCACTGTTCGAAGTTTTCCGGTGTTAATTAGCAGTAAATTGCTCAAAGAAAATTTAAATGATTACAACATATCATTAGGGAAACTACGCTTCAGTTATGACGAAGAAAATAGCGATTATCGCGATTTTTTCAGTTCAGCCTATTGGCGTAGAGGTGTCACCAGTCGTACCACGTTGGGTGCAAGTGCTACCTATAGTGACAAAGTAAAAAATGCAGGACTGCTATGGACGCAAGCGGTCAATCGATGGTTTGTTTTAGACAGTATTTTTTTAGGCAGTAAAACCGATAATGACGATGGCTATTCTGCAGGTTTGGCTATCAGTCGTAATTTCGGGAAACTTAATTTTGGTGTGAGTTCACGCTACGCTACAAATGATTATCGGGCGTTAGGTTATGAAGATAATCATATTTTTCCAAAATTTGAAAATATGGCGTATTTGAGTTTTGCTAATTTTCCATTCTTTCAAAATTTAAATCTGAACTATATCGAACAAACCCAGTATGAATCTAATGATCCTTTATTTGAGTTAGAGGATCGCAAAATGCTCACTGTGGGTGTGAGTCGCGAAATTACACCGAATTTAATGTATACCGCCAACTATTTCCAAGAATTTGGAGATAGCGATGACTCAGGTGCCTTTATTACATTTTCTTATAATTTTGGTGGTGGTAAGCGTATTCAGGCTGATGCGGGTACCAATAAATCCGGCGGTGTCCGTTTCATTCAAAATGCATTCGGTGAATATGGTGCAAATTATGCGCTCGGTGTGGATTATCGTAATGATGAAACGGTATTAAATGCCTATGGTGGTTTGTCCACTGATGTTGGTGATTTAACCTTAAGTCATCTCTATAGTGAAAATGATTCAACAACACAGGTTGGCTACCGTGGCGCTATGGTGTGGTTGGGTGGTCAATACGCATTGACCAGTTTTGTCGATAATGCCTTTGCTTTAGTGAATGTTGGTGGTCGTGAAGATATTGATGTCATGCGATCAATGTCTCCAGTCGCGAAAACCAATAAAAAAGGCTATGCCTTTGTACACGATATCGTTCCTTATATTAATTACGATATTTCATTTGATGAAAATCAATTACCGATCGAAAGCAAAGTTCCAAATGCTGCACATCGTTTAGTCGCATTAAGACAGCGTGGTTATAACATTAATTTTTCAGTATTTGATACACAACAAATATTGGTCAAAATATTGGATGAACAAGGTCATCAATTTGTTGCAGGAAGTGAAGTTGCAATTGATACCCCAGAAGCTGATGTTTATCCAGTGGGTTCAGATGGCACGGTAATGTTATATGGTTTGGTTGAAGGCTACTACAAGTTGACGGTGAGGACCAGTGGTGGTCGATCTTGCCAAACAGCGTTAACAGTGCCGAAAAAGGTAGAAAACCAAACTCCTGAATTAATTACATTGCAGTGTAAATAAAGGAGTATTTCCAATGAAAAGTATTTTACTCATCTCAGCAGCGTTATTTAGTTCAATAACATTTGCAGCACCGAGTCGCTGTGAAATGGGACGAATCAGTGAAACCAATATGCGCTTGGCGAATTACTATAATAGTCAAGCGGCGAGTTCATTTAGTGTCGATTGTTCTGGTAAATACCGCATACGCTTTAATAGCCGTAATTTGCAGGATACTTCGGGCAGTAGTTTTGTGACGAATGGCCCGATTAAGCTCAAAACACGAATGACTGTTTCAGGTGCGATGGAAAATCTGTGGAATGTTTCTACAGAGCAAGGCGCTGGCAAAAATAACTATGTGATTGCTGTGCGTTTGGTGGAGCGAGTGAATGCAACGACACCTGCAGGAATCTACCGCGATACAGTCTTTGTAAATATGGTGTTTTGAGAGGCTTAGTGAGTGATTTTATTTCATGGTTAAGGTGATTATATGCAGAGTGCTAAGTTCATGTCGCTAGATTGAAGCTTGAGTATAGATATTAATGTGAGTCTCTAGCTTCAATCTAAGTAGCTCCATTCTCTGTTGCAAATATAAAGTTGGATGTGAATGTCTTGAGTATTCGAGATGTTAAAATATCGATATAGCGTTAAGAATAAATAATTCAGAAAAAGTTTTTCTTATTAGAGTTCATAGGTTTAATATGTGATCTTGTTTTTATTTTAGCCATTTTATTTCGGCTAACGGGGAAGGTCAGTATTGAATCGCTATCATTCAAATGCTCCAAGTTGCGCATGTCGGAAAAAAGGTTCGATGTGCTTGGCGTATTGCGTTCAAACACGTCTGACATTTTTAAATGTCCTCATTTCTCTAATTAAACCTTTAAAGCTGAAATTTACCGTTCTTTGTCTTGTATTTGGTGCAATTGGGCTAAGTCCACAAGCTATTGCCCAATCATGTCAGTCAAAATTAGTCAGTCAAGAAGTCGCTCAGGCGCAGATGCCAAGCGGAGAATTGACCGGGCATGAGCATTGGCAAACGATAGAAAAGTTACCAGATCGTTGGAAAGATCGTTGGGATAATTATTCTGGCACAGCTTGGTATCGCTTGAAATGGCAATACACGTGTCAAGATGCAGGCTCAGATCCGCTTTCTTTGATGGTGAGTTACATCAATATGGCAGGGCAAGTGTATTTGAATGGTCAGCTGTTTTGGCAGGATGATTCATTACAAGAGCCTTTGTCACGAAGTTGGAATATGCCTCGGCAATGGGTAATTCCACCCAACAGCCTAAAGCAAGGTCAGAATGAAGTGCTGATACGAGTGGTGGGCGTCAATGCACTGAATCCAGGGCTTGGTGAGGTTAGTTTAAACCGCTATCACGATAATACCAAAGTGTATGAAAAACATTGGTTGGCTATGCGAGGCTTGCATAGCTACACCACTATTTTTGAGTTTATCTTGGGGATCATTGCGGGGCTGGTTTGGCTGTTTCGACGCGAAGAGAACGCTTTTGGTTGGTATGCCATAACCAGTTTTCTTTGGGTGCTATACGTTGGGCAACTTTTAGCTACCGAGACGCTTTGGGGGCTTTCAACGCTAGATTTCTATCGTTTGCATATCTTTATCTTTCTTTGTTTTACGACAGCGACTTGTCTCTATCCTTGGCGTTTTGCAGGACGAAAATTTCCACGTCTTGAAAAAGTCATGGGGATGACTGTTTTTGTATTGGGTTGCTTGATTTTTTTTACACCACAGTCTTTGGTACAACCTGTCTTAGATTTGAGTTTTATGGTGCGCTATGCTTGCTATATGCTGAATTGCCTGACATTTTCGTGGATTGCTTATAAATCAGGACAAGTTGAAGCCAAGTTGCTGGCAGGGATTATGTTGTTGATTTATGTCCCAATTGGTGCCCATGACGGTTGGCGCTTAATGATGAATGAAGGGGATTTGATTTCGGCATATGCTTCCCCGATAACAATCTTGGGTGTGGCGATTATTTTTGCACTACGCTTGACTAAAAGTGTGAGACGAATTGAAAAGTTTAATCAAACGTTGGCAACAACGGTCACTCAAGTAAAGGAAGAGTTGACGCATACCCTACAAAATCATTATCAGTTAGAAATGGAAAATACCCGCTTGCAAGAGCGTATTCAAATTGCACATGAGCTACATGATAGCTTAGGTGGCTCCTTGGTTCGTTCAATGGCATCGGTTGAGCAGAGTTCCAAAGATCTGACCAATTCGCAATTTTTATCGATGTTGAAAATTTTAAGAGATGATTTACGACATATCATTGATAGCGGTTCAAGTTTAGGCACCAAACTGCCTGAAACCCCATTGTTATGGATGGCACCCTTTAGGCACCGTTTTAATCAGTTATTTGATTAGCTCGATATACACGCTAAATGGTCAGTTCCTGCAAAATGGGAAGTGGATGTTACTCCAATGGAATGTTTAACCCTACAGCGTGTAGCCGAAGAAGCATTAACCAATATTGTGAAGCATAGTCATGCGACCGTGGTGCAGATTCGGATTTATTATGAAAACTCGGCATTGATAATGGAAGTAGAAGACAATGGTGTGGGGTTTGATGTGAATTTGGTCAATCAAGCCGGTTTGAGTGTGGGGCTTCGTAGTATGAGTGGGCATTTAGAGCGGATGAACGCGGATATGCAAATCACTTCTCGTGCGGGTCAGACGATTTTAAAAGTGATTAAAAATTACGGATAAATCATGATTTTGTAGAAGAAATTAGTCAATTTTTTTCAATAAACTGTCATCAAATAATCATCAAAATGCAAAAAACTGCTGCTTAAACTGTGGATAAACATTTATAAGAAGCGTGTAAGATCATGACAGAATCGGCTAACGATTTGGGGTGTATGCAGGATGAACCTGCACGCTTTCAATTCCAATTTAAGCATATGCAATCACGAATGGATGTGCAAACGGTCTCAACCTTAATCCGTCCAAGTCTAAAAATCGCCATTGTGACAGATACGTGGGCCCCAGAAATTAATGGTGTTGCACATTCTTTATTGCAGTTGTGTAAAGGCTTGCAGCAACAAGGCAACTCAATTTTTTTAATACGTCCTGAACAGTCCGAAAGTTGTCAGGATTTCAGGCCTGATCAAGAGTGTTTGGTTCGAGCGCAGTCGATTCCTAAATATTCAGGTTTACAATTTGGCTGGCCGCAACTGATCAAACTCAGTAAAGCTTTAAAAAAAGCCCAAGTCGACATTGTGCATATAGTCACTGAAGGGCCTTTGGGTTTTGCTATGCTTCAACTGGCGCGTTCTTTACAGATTCCTGTGTCCAGTGGTTTTCATTCGGCCTTTCATGATTTTAGTCGCTTCTTTGATTTAGCGTTTTTAATGAAGCCCGTACAACATTATTTACGATGGTTTCATAACAATACTCAACTTACCTGTGTACCGAGCCAAGATACTGCAGATGCCTTGCATCGATTAGGTTTTAGTTGTCCATTGGTGGTGGTGGGACGAGGTGTGGACCATAGTCGATTTTCTCCCTCACATTATCGAGCAAAACTGAGACAACAGTGGCAAGCAGATGAACATACCCGCGTGATGCTCTATGTCGGACGGCTATCTCCTGAAAAAGAAGTGGATGTTTTAATTTCTGCCTATCGTTCGATGTTGGCTATGGATGCACGAACGAAATTGGTCATTGTGGGTGATGGCCCAGATCGTGCGCGATTAATGCAACTGGCAAAATCCCTAGATGTTATTTTTATGGGAAGTTTAAGTGGTCAGGCTTTATCGGAAGCCTATGCCAGTGCGGATGTTTTTGTTTTCGCAAGTCAGGTTGAGACCTTTGGTAATGTGGTTTTGGAGGCGATGGCTAGCGGATTGCCTGTGATTGCATATAATGCTGCATGTGCCCAACTGCACGTGAGAAATCAGCAAACGGGATGGTTATGTCATTTATCTCGAACCGATGAATTTATACGTCTTATGCAGCAATTGCCGCAACGCGCTAAATTAAAAACCATGGGCATCGAGGCGGCAAAAGACGCTGCTAAAATTGGATGGCAATATCCCGTACAGCAATTTGAGCAAGCGCTATATCGCGTGGTGGATCAAGCCATGATGAGCCAATGGAGCTAGCGCTATTGGTTATATACTGGTTGAGCATCCTCATAACCAATATTCATTGAACTGTCATCAAAGCATCATTGCACTGTCAAAAAGACAACTTAAGCTGAGTCAAACACAGATCTCAACTTGTAAAAATAACAACACAAATCTAGCTCAACCCCAACATAGTCAGGCTTTGACTGTAGATAGGAGATTAGCGATGAATTTTAAAAATGCAAAAACAAGAATGCTGCATCTCGATTTAAAAGGCTGTATTTATCTCAATCATTTTTCGCATCAACAAGTTGTCGCTGACATATTTAAAATGGTGAGTCGACTTGGTGATGGTGTGTTTTGGTATGTCATGTTGGCGACGGTCTGGATCGTGCAGGGCATGTATTACAGTGTACAAATCGTCTATATATTACTGGGTGGTTTCGTCGGCACCTCGATCTATAAACTCCTCAAAAAGAAAACTGTGCGCCCAAGACCGTACCAAGTGCATCAAGTGATTCGCTTAGGTGAACGCCCTCTAGATCATTTTAGTTTTCCATCGGGGCATACTCTACATGCGGTCATGGCAACAACAGTGCTGGGCTATATTCAACCCATGCTGTTGGTCTTAATGTTGCCTTTTAGCTTATTGGTGGCATTATCTCGCATGATCTTAGGTTTGCATTACCCGAGTGATGTTGCTGTCGGTGCTGCTATAGGTGCTGCAGTGGGTGCGGCGATTATTCTCTGTGCACCTCTTTTGGGTTTGGTTTTATAGTTTGATGTGGACATCACAATTGCAAAATCTGGTAATAAAAAAATTAAAAGGGTTTATCACGTCCAATTGCTGAAATTTGTTAAAGTAAGCCATCATTCTATAGACGATGTTAGGAAGACCCATGGGTTTACGCTGGACAGATACCATTGATATCGCAATTGAGCTGTATGAAGCTCACCCTGATGTTGATCCGCAATGGATTCGCTTTACTGACCTACATGCATGGGTATGTGCATTGCCAAATTTCACTGATGACCCTGAAAAGTCGACTGAAGGTCTGCTTGAGGGAATTCAGATGGCCTGGATTGATGAGGCAAGTTAATCCCTACATCGAAAAAAGCAATTTTTTTGTATAGCAAAAGCAGAAAATAGCGCATTATTCGGTATAATGCGGCAAATTTTTCACGTCAAATTGACTTAAGGAGCCTCTCATGGCTATTGAACGTACTTTATCTATCGTTAAACCAGACGCAGTTGCTAAAAACCACATCGGCGACATCTTTGCTCGTTTCGAAAAAGCGGGTCTTCAAATCGTTGCAACTAAAATGAAACACTTGACTCAAGCTGAAGCTGAAGGCTTCTACGCTGAGCACAAAGAACGTGGTTTCTTTGGTGACCTAGTTGCATTCATGACTTCTGGTCCAGTTGTAGTTTCAGTTCTTGAAGGCGAAAACGCAGTTCTTGCTCACCGTGAAATCCTTGGCGCAACTAACCCTAAAGAAGCTGCTCCTGGTACTATCCGTGCAGACTTCGCTGTAAGCATCGACGAAAACGCTGCTCACGGTTCTGACTCTGTAGCATCTGCTGATCGTGAAGTTAACTACTTCTTCGCTCAAACTGAGATCGCTCCACGTACTCGTTAATTCGAAGTATTCGAACCAGATAAGTGGTATACTGCTTGTCTGGTTTTTTTATTCTCTGAATAATTCTTCGCTCAAATACTGAGCATCTCCTTTGATCTTTAGACATGGTTTAGGTAATTACACATGAGTACTGAAGTAGTCGCTACATCAGCTGTTTCTGATGCACAGCAACAATCTCCATCCGCTCCGACGCAGCAAAACACTGTGGAGAAAGTGAATTTACTGGGCATGTCACGTCCACAAATGGAAAAATTCTTCGAAGATATGGGGGAGAAGAAATTTCGTGCTGGGCAGGTGATGAAATGGATTCATCAGTTCTTCGTGACTGATTTTGCTGAAATGACCAATATTTCTGGTAAATTGCGTGAAAAACTAGAAAAGATTTGTGAAATTAAAGCGCCTGAAGTGGTGCATAAAAATTACTCAAAAGACGGTACTCGTAAATGGGTGTTCCGTGTAGGTGATGGTGCAGGTTCATTGGTTGAAACTGTGCTCATTCCTGCGGAAGATAAAACCGGCGCACGTAAGACCTTGTGTATTTCGTCACAAGTGGGCTGTGCTCTGGACTGTTCATTCTGTTCAACTGGTAAACAAGGCTTCCAACGTGACTTGAGTCAAGCTGAAATTATTGGACAGCTTTGGATGGCGAACTTCTCTTATATGGAAGATGTGCCAGTTGCGGATCGTGAGCGTTCAGTGACCAACGTGGTGATGATGGGCATGGGTGAGCCGTTGTTGAACTATGATGCTGTATTGAATTCAATGCGTATCATGCTGGATGACTTTGCATATGGCATGTCGAAGCGTCGTGTGACTTTATCAACATCAGGTGTGGTACCTAAAATTGACCAATTGGCACAAGACATTGATGTAGCCTTGGCAATTTCACTCCATGCGCCAAATGATGAACTACGTAACGAACTTGTTCCGATCAATAAAAAATATCCGTTGGAACAGTTGATTGCAGCTTGTCAGCGTTATATCGCCAAAGATGGTAATGAAAGTTCACGTAAACACGTGACTATCGAATACGTGATGTTAGATGGTGTAAATGACCATCCTGAACATGCACAGCAAATGTTAAAGCTGTTGAAAAACCTCCCAAGCAAAATTAATTTAATTCCGTTTAACCCGTTTCCGCATGCGCCATACGGTCGTTCAAGCCGTAACCGTATTATTTCTTTCCAAAAAACTTTGTCTGATGCCGGTTTTGTGTGTACGATTCGTCAGACACGTGGTGATGATATCGACGCTGCGTGTGGACAACTCGTGGGGCAAGTTGCTGACCGTACTCGTCGTGCGGAGCAATGGAAAAAGAAAGTTGCGCAGCAAAATGAGATACTGCGCTCACAAGGATAATAAAGAGGCAGCCAATTGAAAAAGTTAACGTATAAGTTCACTTTCGTTTCAGCTTTATGTGCATCGGTTTTGGCATTAACAGCATGTCAAACGCCTGAGATTGGGAAAAAAGACCCAGAGAAAGCCGTAAAAATCAGAACGCAATTGGCTGTTGAACATCTGAAAGCAGGGGATTTGGACTCTGCTAAACGCGCATTAGATCAGGCTTTAGAAGTGGATTCTCGCGATTCCCAAGCCAATATGATGATGGGTGTCTTACTACAACGAGAAGGCAGCCCAGCCAACTTAGAAAAAGCAGATAGTTATTTTAAGCGTGCAATTTCAGCAGACTCAAAAAATTCTCAAGCGCGTAACAACTACGGTACGTATTTATACCAAGTTGAGCGCTATAATGATGCGATTGAACAGTTCAGCATCGCAGGTTCAACTTTAGGTTATGATCAACGTTTCAAAGCATTGGAAAATTTAGGTCGAATTTACCTGAAAGTGGGTGATGTGGCGAATGCTGAAAAATCATTCAAACAAGCTTTGCAGGCTAATCGTGATTCCTATGTTTCAATGTTAGAGTTGTCTGAAATCTTTTATTTGAATCAGCAGTTCCCTGCTGCCACACAAATGTATGAACAATTTGTACGTGCAGTAGGACAAAAAAATCAGGGTGCGCGCGCACTCTGGATTGGCATTCGAACAGCGCGTGCCAATGGCGACAATTTGGGTATGCAAGTACTGGTTAACCAGTTACGTGCTTTGTTCCCAGAAAGTCCTGAATACCAACGCTATTTGCAATTACAGTACAGTACTGAGGCCGTATGGAAGTAAATCCTAATTCACCGCAATCGAATGGTTCGAGCGTAGCTCCAAATGCATTAGGAAATGTACAACGCCCAGGTGAGTATTTACGTCAAGTACGTATTACGCAAAAACTGGAACTTGAAGCTGTCGCATCAGAACTCAATATTCCATTAAAAACACTGACTGCACTTGAGCAAGATGATTATAAGTCATTGCCTGAAGCAACCTTTATTAAAGGTTACTACCGTACTTATGCCAAATATTTAAAAGTTGATGCCACCAATATCATTCAACGTTTTGATGATATTTATGCCAATGATACGGGATTGTTGCCAAATCACGCGTTAAACAATTCACCGATTAAAATTATGGGTAAATTACCCGGTTCTAACCGTGACCGTAATCGTAAATGGATCAAACGGGGTCTGATTGCATTGGCGGTGTTGGTGGTCATTGGTGCGATCGTGGCAGCGATTCAGGGCATGACCTCGGGCAGCGATAATGAAGACGCTGTGACCAGTGATGTCGCTTCAGAAGTTCAAGTCCTCGACATGAATGGCGGGAATGCAGCGGTCAGCGGTGATCAATTGACATTGACCTTTAGTAGCCCGACTTCAGTACATATTGTTGATTCGACGGGTAAGGTGTTGGCGACGGGTCGTCAAGCATCGACGCTCAACTTAAACGGTGAAACACCATTCCAAATTCGTTTGGATGATGCAACAGTAGTGTCATTAAGCTTAAATAATGAAAATATTTCATTGTCACCATATACCGTAAACGGCAAAGCAGATTTCCGTTTATCACGTTAAGGGACAACAGAGCAGACTGAACAATGATTGAAAATCCAATTAAGCGCCGTCCAACGCGTAAAATTAAAGTAGGTTCGGTGTATGTCGGTGGTGATGCGCCGATCAGCATCCAAAGTATGACCAATACTGAAACCTGTGATGTCGAAGCGACCGTGGCACAAATTCAGCGCTGTGTAGACGTCGGTGCGGACATCATGCGTGTTTCTGTACCGAGTATGGAAGCTGCTGAAGCTTTTGGTGAAATTCGTAAACGTGTGCAAGTGCCATTGGTTGCCGATATTCACTTTGATTATAAAATTGCTTTACGTGTTGCAGACCTTGGTGCAGATTGTTTGCGTATTAACCCGGGTAATATTGGCTCAGAAGCTAAAATTCGTGAAGTGGTAGCTGCTGCACAACATAATGACATCTCTATGCGTATTGGTGTCAATGCAGGTTCGCTCGAAAAAGATATTCAAAAGAAATATGGTGAGCCTACAGGTCAGGCCTTGCTTGAATCTGCAATGCGCCATATTGATATTTTAGACCGTTTAAATTTCCATGAATTTAAAGTGTCAGTCAAAGCATCGAATGTATTCCTGACTATGGATGCTTACCGATTACTTTCTGCACAAATTGATAACCCATTACACTTAGGTGTGACTGAAGCAGGTGTCTACCGCACGGGTTCAGTCAAATCTGCTATCGCTTTAGGCGGTTTGTTGATGGAAGGCATTGGTGACACCATGCGTATTTCATTGGCCGCAGAGCCTGAAGAAGAAATCAAAATTGGCTTTGATATTTTAAAATCATTGGGCTTACGTTCAAACGGCATTAACTTTATTGCATGCCCAAGTTGTTCGCGCCAAGAATTTAATGTCATCAAAGTCATGCAAACATTGGAAGAGCGTTTAGAAGATATTCGTACCCCAATGGATGTATCGGTGATTGGTTGTAAAGTAAATGGTCCGGGTGAAGCCAAAGAAGTCGATATTGGTGTAGTAGGTGCAAGTCCGCGTTCACTAGTGTATCGTAATGGCGAAAAGAGCCATTTAATTGACACAAATCAGTTGGTTGACGAAATCGAAGCGATGGTTCGTCAACGTGTTAGCGATCTTGAAGACGCTAAAGCTAAAGAGATTATTCGCACAAGTTTTTCTGAGTAGATCATGAGTTCAATCGTCGCAATCAAAGGTTTTAATGACATTCTCCCTACGCAAAGTCCTGCATGGAGACGTCTAGAACAGCATCTATCTAGCCTGATGGATGCTTATGGTTATCAGCAAATTCGCTTGCCGATTGTGGAGCAGACTCATCTGTTCAAACGTTCTATTGGTGATGCAACGGATATCGTTGAAAAAGAAATGTACACATTCTTAGACAAAGGTAATCCGCCTGAGTCTTTGACTTTGCGTCCAGAAGGAACAGCAGGGTGTGTACGTGCAATGCTTGAACATAACTTACTTCGTGGTGCTACACCGCGTGTATGGTATGTCGGCCCAATGTTCCGCTATGAAAAACCACAAAAAGGTCGCTACCGTCAGTTCCATCAATTTGGCGTAGAAACCTTTGGTGTTGCAACACCAGATCAAGATGCAGAATTGATTTTAATGACTGCGCGTTTGTGGAAACGCATGGGCGTTGCAGATAAAGTTCAATTAGAACTCAATACATTAGGTGAGTCTGATGAACGTGCAGCTTATCGTGCGGCATTGGTTGAATTTTTAGAGTCACATAAAAATGACTTAGATGAAGATTCACAGCGTCGTCTAACTACGAATCCACTGCGTATTTTGGATTCTAAAGATGCAAAAACACAAAGCATTTTGGAAAATGCGCCAAAACTTCACGACTTTATGGGTGAAGAAACGTTGGCTCACTTTGCTCAATTGCAGCAGTATTTGACTGACGCTGGTGTTGGTTTTGTGATCAATCAAAAGTTGGTTCGTGGTCTCGACTACTACAACAAAACAGTCTTTGAATGGACAACCACACACTTAGGTTCTCAAGGAACCGTATGTGCAGGTGGTCGTTATGACGGTTTAGTCGGTCAGCTTAAAGGTAAAGCAGACCAGTCGGTGCCTGCTGTTGGTTTTGCAATGGGTATGGAGCGTTTGCTTCTTCTACTTGAACAAGTGGAAGATAATACCCCTGTGCGTGACTGTGAGCTATTCTTGGTTTCAGATCCTGCAACTCAAGGTAAAGCGTTGGTACTTGCTGAACAAATTCGTGATCAACTTGAAGAGGCGGGTAGCAAAATTCGCTTAAAAGTTGGTTCACAAGGTTCAATGAAATCGCAAATGAAAAAAGCCGACCAATCGGGTGCTTTATTTGCTGTGATTTATGGTGAACGTGAGCAAGCAGCAGGGCAAGTGCTGGTGAAAGAGCTAGCGATTGCAGAACAACACGAAGTGAATGTGGCAGACTTTGTTGACTTCATTATCGAAAAAATTTCTTCAAAATAATCCCTATAACATAAGGAAAAAGGTAATTTCATGAGCGCATTGAGTGAAGAAGAACAACTTGATAATTTAAAATCGTTTGCTAAAAAATATGGCTCTGCCATTGTTAGCGGCATTTTAATTGCGTTGATTGCCTTTTTCGGATGGGAATACTGGCAGAAGAAAACTTTGGCTGAATCGCAAATGCAAACAGCCAAAGTACAGCAGTTAATGGATGATGCTCAGTCGGCGACTGGCGATGCGTTTACACAACTTTCTGCGACTGCAGATAAAATTGTAAAAGAAGCGCCAGATTCGCCACAAGCCATCCAAACTCAGTTGCTTATGGCAAAATTGGCGTATGATAAAGCGGATTATGCCAATGCTGAGAAAGCTTTGAAAAAAGTTGAAAATTCAAAAGTTGATGATGCAGGCTTAATTCAATTGGTGAAATTACGTTTGGCGTATGCACAATTGGCACAAAAGAAATTTGATGAAGCATTAAAAACCTTAGAAGCAGTTAAAGAACCTGCTTTTCAAGCGACTGCAGATGAAGCCCGTGGCGACGTCTATGTTGCGAAAAATGATATCGAAAATGCAAAGAAAGTTTATCAAAGTGCATGGGATGCTTTGGTTGAGCGACAAGAAGAACGTCAAATTTTACAAATTAAACTCGAAAGTGTAGGCGTTTTAGTTGATGATCCTGAAATTGAACGTCCGATTATAGATACACAAGTGGAAGCAACTGAATGAATAGAAAATACAAAATTACCTGTGCGCTGACAGTTTTAACACTTGCTTTGGCTGGTTGTGCAAATAAAGGAAAAATAGAAAAAGTAAAACCAAATCCTTTACCAAAATTGGAACAGGCAAAAACTTTAGCACCTGTATTTTCAAACAGTGTGGCTTCAACTGAAGAAGCAGATCCGCTGCGTTTACGTATGGATGCAGATAATGGCGTTGTTTTTAGCGTAAATCCTAATGGTGAAGTTCAAGCCTACAAAGGCAAAGAGCGTTTATGGCAGAAGAAAATCTCTAAACAAGGTTTGACTGCAGGTGTAGAAGCAGCTGACGGAATTGTGGTTGTTGGTAATGCAAAAGGTCAATTATTTGCATTAGATCAGGCAACAGGTGAGCAAAAGTGGACGGCGCAATTAACCGGCTCGTTACTTTCACCGTCGTTGATTCAAGCAGGTCGCGTTATTTCAGTTACCAATGATGGTACGGTATACGCAAACGATGTGGCAACGGGCCAACAAACTTGGACCTATAACTTGCCAAATGTACAGTTTAGTTTACGTGGTATGGCAGCACCGGTATCACTCGATGCGCGTCATGTTCTCATCGCTTCTTCAAATGCCTATATCTATGTGATTGATGCATTGAGCGGTATTCCGAAAATGCAGCGTCGTGTTGCAGTGTCAGACGGTCGTTCAGATGTACAACGTCTCATTGATATTGACGGTGAACCAACTGTAGCAGGTCAATTTTTAATTACTACCAGTTACCAAGGCCAAGTGACAGCACTTGATCTTGCATCACAACAAGTGATCTGGAGCAATGATGCGAGCAGCATTCAGCGTCCTGAAGTTGCGGGCAATGGTGTCTTTGTGACACAAACTGATGGTAAAATTGTGGCTTATGAAATTACCACTGGTCAAACATTGTGGGAAAATGACCAATTGCTTAATCGTAATTTGAGTAACCCAGTGATGTTAGGTCAAGACCTTGTGGTTGGTGATCTGGATGGTGTACTTCACTTAATCAACCCAGCGACAGGCGAGTTGGTTGGTCGTTCTAAAACCAGTGGTGAAGTACGTTCACTACGTGTAATTGACAACCAATTATATGTGTCGACACGTAAGGGTGCATTAAGCATTTGGCAGAACCGTTAATTTTTCTGCGGCTTATGTTAAAATAAGCCAAACCGTATTTTTGAACGCGGGGGATTGAATCATCAATGCCCCGTGTTTTTATTTATTTTAGGCATTTATCCTATTTCCATTCTTCCTATGCTTTCTGATGTTCAGACCAGACCAAACTGGCTGATCTGGAATAAAGGTTAATCTATGAAACCCGTAATTGCGCTCATTGGTCGTCCGAACGTCGGAAAATCAACGTTGTTTAACCAGATAACCAAGAGCCGTGATGCTCTCGTTGCTGACTTTGCCGGTCTGACTCGTGACCGTAAATATGGTGACGCGACTTATCAAAATAAATCTTTCATTGTCGTTGATACTGGGGGTATTGGCGAAACTGAAGGTGGTATCGATTCGTACATGGCAGAACAGTCAAAAACTGCCATTAATGAAGCAGATATTATTGTCTTCGTTGTTGATGCTCGCGCAGGCTTATTGGCATCTGATGAACAAATTGCTCGTGACTTACGTACGCTAGGTAAAAAAGTTTACCTTGTTGCCAATAAAGTTGATGGTGTTCATGCCGAAGCAGCTTTAGTTGAATTCTTCAAATTGGGTATGGGTGAACCACTTCAAGTGGCTGCCAGCCATGGTCGTGGTGTTCAGCAAATGCTTGAAGAAGTGTTAGCTGAAGTGCCTGAAGATGAAAGTGAAGAACAACACGATAAAGACACAGGCTTACGTTTAGCGATTATTGGTCGTCCAAACGTGGGTAAATCGACTCTAGTGAACCGTTTGTTGGGTGAAGACCGTGTGGTTGCATTTGACCAACCGGGTACTACACGTGACTCAATTTATATTCCATTTGAACGTGATGGCCGTAAATACACATTAATCGATACTGCGGGTGTACGTCGTAAAGGTAAAGTGGACGAAATGATCGAGAAGTTCTCGATTGTGAAAACTTTACAAGCGATGAAAGATGCGCATGTTGTGGTTATTGTTGTCGATGCACGTGAAGGGATCGTTGAGCAAGACTTGCATTTGATCGGTTACGCGCTTGAAGCAGGCCGTGCGATGGTGATTGCCATCAACAAATGGGACAACATGTCTGACTACGACCGTAAACAATGTAAATTAGATGTTGAACGTCGTTTTGACTTTATTCCATGGGCAAAAATTCACTTAATTTCTGCACTTCACGGTACAGGTGTTGGTGATCTTTATCCATCGATCCACCGTGCTTATGATTCTTCGCATTTGAAAGTATCACCTGCGAAAATCACTCAAATCTTGAATGATGCAACTGATGCGCACCAACCACCAATGGTTCAAGGTCGTCGTATCAAAATGCGTTATGCGCATATGGGCGGACAAAATCCACCGACGATTGTGATTCATGGTAACAAAGTTGATAAAACGCCAAATGACTATCGTCGTTACCTAGAAAACGTGTTCCGTAAAGTTTATAAACTTGAAGGTACGCCAGTCAAAATTGAATTTAAAACCTCTGATAACCCATTTGAAGGTCGTAAATCCCAAATCGATGAGCGTACGGCTGCACGTAAACGCCGTTATGTTCAGAAGTTCAAAAAAGCGGAAAAGAAATTCAAACGCTAAGTTTAGATGAACAAAAAAAGCCTGCAGATATGCAGGCTTTTTTATTTCACTTTATTTATCTAAAAAGATGTAGAAATTAGTTTTTACACTTTTTAGCTTGGCGGTAAATATCAATATTATCCAGGTTAGCTTGAGCAATTTCCATGGCTTGCTGTGCGCTGCTGCTATCCTGTTGTGTATTTTTATTGCCAGAAAAAGCCGTAGCAAATTGTCCCATACGCGCCGCTGTTTCAGATTGACCTGAAAATGCGGATAGCGCGTTACCAGCAAGCCCCGCCCATTTTGAAACTTGATTATTTTGCTGTGCAGACGCTTGGCTTAATGCCAGTTGCGATGCTTCCAATGTACGTTCGAAAGACTTACGTTCAACGCTCAGATCAGTGCAATCTAAGGTTTTTAAATAACTGGTGCTATAAACACTATTGTTGGTTTGACTAGCTTGATTGAAATTTGAGGCATAGCCACGGTCTGCTTGAGCTACAGCATTGGCAGCTTCTTGACGGCTTTGATTCATACGTGCTTCAGCTTGGTCCATGATCGCGCCATTTTTGGCACCCATCACTGCAACGGCCGCATCCAATAAACCTGCTTGAGCGAAACATGGTAGGACACAAAGTGAACTGATTAAGGTGATTTTTCTTAGCATCTGGTTTACCCCGAGTTTTAAATTAAAGTTATAAGAATCTAGAGTATTTTATCTAATTGAAGATGTATTTGAAATATTTATTATACTTAAGTGTTTGAATATATTTATAATATTAAGTATTTCTTAAGTGGTTAGAAATATTTTTAAACTGAGTTTTAAAATCTCGACGAGTCAAAGGACCGATGCGCTCATCTGTAATGTGGTGTATTTTGTGTCGGAGTGTCGCATAAAATATAGCGTCATGGACGTAGTGTAAAAGATATTGGATCAACAACTTATGGCGAAAATTCAGCTTGAATATAGTGCAATTACTGACTTCTTTGTGGAGCCGCATGGCTTGAGTCGTCAAGAGGTAATTGCCGTGCGTAAACAAGCCATTTACCAATATCGCAATCAATTACTTGCGCAGCGGCTAAATAGGTCAGTTGAAAATTCAGATTTTTCAAAGTCTGCATTTGGTAAGCCTTTTCTTCCTGATTTTCCACACTTTCATTTTAATCATAGTCATAGCCAGCAGCATTATGTTTTGGCCAGCAGTGAAAAAATCGCCAATATTGGTGTGGATATTGAAGATTTAAATCGAAAAGTTCGTTTTGATGCGATGGCTCAACACAGCTTTCATCCCGAAGAATTGCTCAATTGGGACAGTTGTGAGCATAATCCTGATTATTGGTTTAAAGTTTGGACCACCAAAGAGGCGGTACTTAAAGCGTCAGGTTTAGGGATTCGAGTGAACCTGAATGAACTGAATACACAGTGTCATCCTGAGCAGAATGGTGGGATGTGTAGCCATCCCGCAATTGGCACTTTTGCTTATCAGAATATTCAACTACCGCATGTGATGTTGACGGTGGCATGGCAAAGTGAACAATCTTGCCGAGGCTTTCATTTGCCTAATATTGAGTTGAATGTCTTATAAATCGGTATGACATATAAATCACCATGAAAAAAGCCCTGTTCTGGCTGAACAGGGCTTTTTTTAAATCAATCTAAACTGGCTTTAGATTAGATTTTGCATTTTTTAGAACCTTGGTAGATACCAATGTTGTCGATGTTTGCTTGAGCAGCAGATTTGTTCGCTTGTTGAAGTTCAAGGTTGCCTGCATCAGAAGTATCTTGCTCACCAGCCAAGCTGTTTGCAATGTTGCCTGCACGAGCAGCTTTTTCAGAGTTACCACCGAAAGCAGCAAGAGCGCCACCCGCTAAACCAGCAAATTTGCTCAATGATTTGCCTGGCGCTTGAGCAGATGCTTGGATGTTTGCAATGTTTTTGTCAGCAGCTTCTAAAGAGCGCTTAGCATTCGCTTTTTCAACAGCAAGAGTTGCACAATCCATCGCTTTTAATTCTGAAGATGCGAATTGAGTTGTAGCAAAAGCAGAAATTGAAATAGAAGTAACAGTTGCAAGAACAAGTAATTTTTTCATGAAATAATTCACTTTTATTGTTAGAAAATAAACGCCCGAAAGTAATGGGCGGGTGAATATTATTCAAAAAAAGGAATTTTGTCCTGTTAAAATGTGACAATTGTGTAACTTTGTGTAATTTGCGTACAAATATGATTGCAAAATTAAATGATTAGTAACACGTTGCTATTTGGGTTTTTGTGCAATCCAAATATTACTTAAGCGATTGACAAATTGCGGGCTAAACTTCGATAAATTAAATAAAAATTTAGCTTTCATCCCCACAGGTGTATGTGTGGCCATTAAGACCGTATCCTTTTTTTGTACCAAGGTATAAATTTGCTGAGCGACATCGCTCGGTTGAAGATTGACGCCCATTTTCTTAATGCTTTGGGCATCCATGTCTTGCACCATCGCGGTTTGAACAAATAAAGGCATCACATCTAAAACGCGAATATTGTATTTTTGCCATTCAATATCTAAGCTTTCAGTGAGCCCACGTACAGCAAATTTAGATGTGGCATAGCTGGCTAAATCTGCTTGTCCATAAATAGCTGAAGCCGAAGAGAGGTTAATCACACGAGCAAAATTGCTTTGTTGTAAATAGGGGAATGCCGCATAGCAACCGTTTATCACCCCTTTGACATTGATATCAATCGTTCGGTGGTGTGCAGACAGTTCCGTATGTTCAAAGCTGCCTGAATGCAGAATTCCGGCATTATTGACTAAGATATTCAGCTGACCTGCCCATGCAACAAATTCAGCTAAAGCGCTTTGCCATTGCTCTGGTTGTGTTACATCTAAATGTCCAGCTTTGGCATGGCTACCGAGTTCGGCAGCTAAGGAGGTAACTTGAGATTGGTTAATGTCGTAGAGCCCAACTTTATATCCTTGTTGTATGAACAGTCGCGCAATTGCTGCGCCAATCCCTTGTCCTGCACCGCTAATAAAAATACTTTGCATGTTATGCTTCCCTGAATTGAGTTGCTCATTCCTTGAGTGAATTTTGAGCATATCAAATTCTGTAATCGAAACAATGTACTGATGAGTAAATAGCTGGAGTTCACATGGAACAATTATTAGCAGTGATGAAAGAATTACGTGAAAAATGTCCATGGGATCAAAAGCAAACCCCAGAAAGTCTGACTCGTTATGCCATCGAAGAAGCCTATGAAGTTGAAGCGGCAGTTCGTTCAGGTCAGAGTGATGATGTACGAGATGAACTGGGGGATTTATTACTACAAGTGGTTTTTCAGTCGCAGATGTATAGCGAACAAGGCGCATTTGATTTTCAAGATGTGGTGCAAGCCATTACAGATAAATTAATTCGCCGTCATCCCCATGTGTTTCAGGCAGAGCAATTCTCAGCACTCAATGCGGATGATGTGGCAACACTATGGAAACAGATTAAACAACAAGAAAAAGCAGGGAAATCAGTATCTAGATTAGATGAAGTTAAACATGCTCCTGCATTAAGCCAAGCAGATGAAATCCAAAAAAATGTGGCGAAAATTGGCTTTGATTTTCCAGATATTGAAGGGGCTTATGGCAAGCTTGAGGAAGAGCTAGGGGAGTTAAAAGAGGCCTTAGCAGGCAAAAAATCCGACGAAATATTTGATGAATTTGGTGATTGCTTATTTTCACTGGTGAATGTTGGACGTAAGATTGGCATCTCAAGTGAGATGGCACTGTTAAGTACCATTCATAAATTTAGAAGCCGTTTTGCTTATATTGAAGCACAGGCCACATTACAACAAAAACATGTAGAAGACTTGTCCCTGACTGAAATGGATCAGTTGTGGGAACAGGCAAAACAACAATTAAAACAACAGGCTAAATATGTACCGCATCCTAAAGAATAAATACTTTACGCAACTACTTGTCTTGGTTTTGGGTTTAATGGCAGATTTGACTTATGCTCAAAGCCCTTCGGGCTACGCGGAATGGAAAGCCATGCAGCAAGCTCAAGATCAGCAATTAAAAAAGCAATCTGAGGCCTCGAAGTCCAAAGCGACAACTGCACCGAGCAATGCCAACTATTATTTGTCACGCCCCAGCACCCAACAAAATAGTCGAACAGATCAGGTACGCTTAAATACAGCCTCAGTCGATGAACTGCAAACATTACATGGAATTGGTCAGAAAAAAGCAGAAGCCATTGTGCAATATCGTAAAAGTAATGGCTTATTTAAAAGCATTGATGATATTCAACAGGTTAAGGGAATCGGTCCTGCACTGTTTGCTAAAAATAAAGCAAAATTGGCACTTTAAGTGAAGTGTAAAAAAAAGAATTAGGTTAAGCTCAGCTTGAGCATTGAGATAATCAAATTGCCCTTTGATTGTGTTAGAGATATCATTAGCGACATCTTAAGAATTTTACGTTCAGACGTAGGAGACAGCGTCTTTTGCAAACTTTGCGCGCGTCCAAATGTGGTTTATCAACCACACAATTACCTTCTTCCATTTTAGATGTGATTGATGCCTTAACTAAGGCAGGCTATGAAGCTTATATCGTGGGTGGCGGTGTCCGTGACCTAATGTTGGGTCATGCACCTAAAGATTTTGATGCCGTAACTAATGCGACACCAGCTCAGGTGAAAGAAGTCTTCGGGCGACGTTGCCGAATTATTGGTCGTCGTTTTGAGCTGGCGCATGTCTACTCAGGACGTGAACTGATCGAAGTTGCGACCTTCCGTGCGCCGCCTAAAAAAGCCGTGACTTCTGCTGCGGGCATGATTTTACGTGATAATAATTGGGGTACGATTGAGCAAGACTTTGCACGTCGTGACTTCTCGATCAATGCAATGTATTACCAACCACGCAAAGGTGAAGTGCTAGATTTTTGCCATGCAGTAGATGACATTAAGCATAAAACGTTGCGTTTATTGGGTGATCCACAATTACGTTTTGAAGAAGATCCTGTGCGGATGCTTCGGACTTTACGTTTTGCAGCCAAATTAAACTTTAATATTGATCAAAAAATTCTGGATGTCTTTACTCCAGAACTTACTCAATTGCTGCGTGATGTGTCTCCACATCGTTTATACGACGAGTCACAAAAACTCTTTACTATGGGGCATCTCAATCGCGTCTTACCGATGCTGATCGATTTTGGTATTTGGTATCAATTATTTGCAGATATCAAACCAGTCGTAACCCCATTTATTGAGTTGGCTGCAAAAAATACCGATCAACGTATTTCGATTGGGAAAACCATTAACCCTGCATTTTTCTATGCCGTGTTATTGTGGATTCCGTTCCAAGAACGTTGTACGTTCTATCTGAATAAAGGTGTGGTTCCTGCTGAAGCACGTGCTCAAGCAGGCTTAGATGTATTGAAACGTCAGGCTACACGAACCATTATTCCACGCTTTGCCGAAACATTTATTCGTGAAGTTTGGGAAATGCAAACCCGTTTGCTGAATCCAAAACCACAGCAAATTGAAGCACTTTCAGGTCATGCACGTTTCCGTGCAGGCTTTGACTTTCTGCTGCTGCGTGAAAAATCGGGCGATATAAGCACGCAAGGTATGGGCCAGTGGTGGGATGCTTATCAGCAGATGAGCACTGACGAAAAAGAACTGGCAATTAGCCAATACAATCGTCAACGTGCCAAGAGTCGTCGTAAAGCGGCGCATGAAGATGTGGAAGCCAAAACTTCTGCACATCAGCAAGTTGAAATTGAACCGCTGGTGAATGAACCAGAAAGCAGAAGTCGCCGTCAACGTAAGCCTAAATCACATGCCAACAGTCCAGCGACAGTGTCAATCGTGGCAGCGTCAGCCAGTGGTGAAATTGGTGCAGATCATCCGATTTTAAAACGTAAACGTGTGAAACGAGATTTGACTCAGGTTATTTTTGGGCCAACACAATGACGCTGACATATATTGGTTTAGGCAGTAATTTAGGTGATTCTCTACAGATCCTCAGTGAAGCGGTGCATAAACTTGCGACACTCGGTACAGTGAAAGTCTCACAACTGTACCAAAGTCCGCCAATGGGTCCACAAGATCAGCCGAATTATTTAAATGCAGCGGTTGCATTAGAAACGGATCTAGCACCTTTGGCTTTGTTAGATGAATTGCAACGCTTTGAACAAGAGTCGGGGCGTGTACGCCTACGTCATTGGGGGGAGCGTACACTGGATTTAGATTTACTGATTTATGGTGAACAGCACATTCAAAATGAACGTTTGACGGTGCCTCATGTTGGTGTTTTAGAACGTGATTTTGTGTTGAAACCTTTGTTGGATTTAGATGAGAATCTACAGATTAAAGGACAACCATTAAAAGATTTACCTATTTTGAATAATCCAAATTTAACTGTATTGGATGCAGGAAACTGGGCCCATCTTTAATTTTTGTATGACCACTTGAGAAAGCCGTCATCTGAGGAATATTGAAATGATTAGTCTAAGTGACTTGAAAAAATTTAAAGCGGAAGGCCGCAAATTCTCCTGCCTGACTTGCTATGATGCGAGCATGGCAAAAGCAATGGAAGTTGCTGAAGTCGATAGTATTCTGATTGGTGATTCATTGGGGATGACCATTCAAGGGAATGACTCGACTTTACCTGTCACTGTTGAAGATATGGTATATCACACTGCAGCAGTGCGTCGTGGCAATAAACATGCGTTTATTTTGACTGATTTGCCCTTTATGACCTATGCCACTTTGAATGACGCTTTAGTAAATTCAAAGACTGTGATGCAAGCAGGCGCACAGATGGTCAAATTGGAAGGTGGTGCATGGTTGTCAGAAACAGTTGAAGTATTGACCCGTAATGGTATTCCAGTGTGTGTGCATTTAGGGTTAACTCCGCAATCGGTTCATGTGTTTGGCGGTTATAAAGTGCAAGCACGTACACGCGAAACTGCGGATCAACTCATTGCAGACTGTAAAGCTGTGGTTGATGCAGGTGCAGCAATTTTACTTTTGGAATGTGTTCCTGCCCAAGTGGGTAAAGAAATTAGTGAATTATTCCCAAATACACCTGTGATTGGGATCGGTGCCGGTGCAGAAACGGATGCTCAAGTCTTGGTTCAACAAGATATGTTGGGACTGACGTTTAGTCACGTGGCGAAATTTGTTCGCAACTTTATGAAAGAGCAAGCAGGGGAAACAGCAATTGTGGATGCGTTTAAGGCGTATCATACTGCCGTACTTGATGGTAGTTTCCCTGCCAAAGAACATACATTCCAAATTGAGCTGTAAGACATGAAAACTGAAACAACGATTCAAGGTTTAAGTGCATCGCTAAATCCAGCACGTGCTGCGCGCAAAATCATTGGTTTTGTACCAACGATGGGGAACTTGCATGAAGGTCACCTTAATTTAGTTCGTGAAGCACGTAAACTGTGTGATGTCGTGGTGGTGAGTATTTTCGTTAACCCAATTCAGTTTGGTCCAAATGAAGACTTTGACAACTATCCACGTACTTTGGAACAAGATCAGCACTTATTGGCTGAAGTGGGTTGTGACATCGTGTTTGCGCCGACTGTTGAACAAATGTATGGCAACAAACCGCGCTTAACCAATATTAGCGTGGGCGGCATTACCAATGATTTGTGTGGCGAACAGCGTCCGGGTCATTTTGACGGTGTTGCTGTTGTTGTGACAAAACTCTTTAATATTGTTCAACCGAATTTTGCATTCTTTGGGCAAAAAGATTACCAGCAACTTGCAGTGATTCGTCAGTTTGTACGTGACTTAAATATTCCACTAGAAGTGATTGGTGTGCCGATTACTCGTGCCGAAGATGGTTTAGCATTGAGCTCACGTAATGGTTATTTAAGTGCGGAAAATCGTGCGATTGCACCAACGATTTACCAAAGCTTGAAAACGGCTGAGGCAGAATTACATGCTGGAACTCAACTGGCAGATGTGTTAGCGAATATTAAAGCAACATTGACAGCAGCGGGTTTTGTTGTGGACTATGTTGAAGCACGTACACCTGAATTACAGAAAATTGAAGAATTTGATCAAGACGTGGTGTTGTTTATTGCGGCTAAATTAGGCGCAACACGTCTTATTGATAATATGCAGGTTAAATATACTGCAGTTTAAAACGGCTATGGGGTAGCAAGCGATGAAGCGCATTTTAATTGTTACAGGACAATCTGGATCTGGAAAGTCATCTGCATTACAGATACTTGAGGATTTAGGCTATTACTGTATCGATAATTTGCCATTGGCCTTACTCCCCGAAATTGTTGAAAAACTTGATTCAGAAAATAATCTTGAACAATTGGCACTGGGTGTGGATGTCCGCAGTACACGTGCAGATTTACAAGAGTTCGATTTGGTTTTTCAACAGCTACAACGCCATGGCTCAGTCGATATTATTTATTTGACCACGCGTGATCAGGAATTGATTGCGCGATTCAGTTCATCTCGACGTCCCCATCCGTTGGCAAGTCGTTTCAAAAGTTTAAATGAGTGCATACAGGAAGAAAAATCTTTACTGTTGCCGATTCAATTACGCTCGACAGTACATATTGATACTACAGATAAGAGTGTACATGATTTAAAACATACCTTGCTGTCTAAACTTGGACAGGCAGATAATTTAATTTTGATCTTACAGTCTTTTGGCTATAAGCATGGTATTCCACTCGATGCAGATTATGTTTTTGACGTCCGTCATTTGCCCAATCCGCACTGGGATATGGAATTACGTAAGTATTCAGGATTAGATGAGCCAGTTCGTCAATTTTTACAGCAAAGTGAACAAACCAATGAAATGTTCCAAGATATTTATAATTTCTTGGATAAATGGCTGCCGGCATTTGCCGAAGGGCATCGTCATTACATGACGGTGTCGATCGGTTGTACAGGTGGGCAACACCGTTCGGTATATATCGTAGATAGACTAAAAAAAGCACTTGAGGCAAAATGGTCTATTCAGGTTCTACATAGAGAAATGAAGCACTGGTCATGATCGACACAACTGTTGACGTAATTAATAAACTGGGTTTACATGCGCGTGCATCTGGCAAGCTAATCGAAGTCACGACCAAATTTCGCTCGTCGATTCAAATTGGTAAGGGTGGAAAATTAGTAGATGCCAAAAATATTATGTCTTTGCTGATGCTTGGCGCAGGCAAGGGCACAACTTTACGCTTAGTGATTGAAGGTGCAGATGAAGAAAAAGCTTTATCTGAAATTCAAGCACTGTTTGCAGCAAAATTTTACGAGGCAGATTAAACGTGGCACGTCGACCGAACCGCTATACCGAAGAAGACTTTGAATCCTTAGAAGGACGTGCAAGTAAAACTGAGCAAAAGAAAGCTGTACAACGTATGGCTGCTTTGGGCGAGGAACTTGCAAAACTGAATCCTAAACAGATTAAAAATCTTCCTGTTGAAGAGCGTCTGATCGAAGCACTACTAGATGCACAAACAATTACTTCACATGAAGCACGACGCCGTCAGTTTCAACGTGTAGGTAAATTGCTGCGTAATGAAGATGAAACCATGATTTTATCTTACTTAACCCCGCAGCAAGGTGCGAAAAAAACAGCGCAGCTTCAACGCTGGACTGAACGTATGATTGCCCAAGGTGATCCCGTCATTAAAGAGTTCATGAAAGCACATAATGCTGCTGAACATCATCCTATTCGTCAGCATATTTTGCGTATTCAACGTGATATAGCAAAAAATGTAAGCGAAGAAGAACTGACTGCGTCAAAGTTGAAATTGTTTAACTACATTCAACAAGTGGCTTTATTATCTGATAACTAATGCATGATTAGATAGCCAAGTACTTAGATAGCTCAATGATCAGAGAATTCAACATGATCTGATCATTGAAGCAAAACGTGAAGTTATAGACTTCACATCAAAAAAGCGACCTGATTAGGTCGCTTTTTTTGCTTAAATGATTGAAAAAATCATGCTTGGCTTTTGAGTTTTAACATTAACCAAATTCACCAACAGCGCGCTCTTTAGCCCATTCACGGAGAACGAACTTCTGAAGTTTACCTGTCGAGGTTTTTGGAATTTCGGTAATCACTACATCTTTAGGTACTTTGAAACGTGCAAGGTGCTGCTTACAGAATTCGATCAGTTCTTCAGGCGTTGCTTCTTTACCTGCTTTTAATTCAATAAAGGCACAAGGCACTTCTTGCCAACGAGGGTCAGGTTTTGCAACCACTGCAGCTGTCAGTACAGCAGGGTGTTGATATAGAATTTCTTCTACTTCGAGCGATGAAATGTTTTCACCCCCTGAAATGATCACATCTTTAGAGCGGTCAGTAATTTTGGCATAACCGTCAGGTTGGCAGACTGCTAAGTCGCCGGTATGGAACCAGCCACCGGCAAAGGCTTCAGCCGTTGCTTCTGGGTTTTTCAAATAACCTTTCATTACGATGTTGCCACGGAACATGATTTCACCCATGGTCTGGCCATCATGCGGAACAGGTAACATGGTCTCAGGATCAATGACTTTCATGCCATCTTGAAGCGGGTATGGCACACCTTGGCGAGAATGCAACTGTGCTTGTTCTTGAATGGAAAGATCAGACCAACCAGCTTGCGATGCGCAAAGTGCCGATGGACCATATGTTTCAGTCAAACCATAAACATGTGTGACATTGATACCAATATTACGCATCCCTTCAATAATCGCTGCAGGTGGCGCTGCACCAGCAACCATCACTTCAACGCGATGGTCAAATTGTGCTTTTTTCTCTTCAGGCGTATTGATCATCATTGAAAGTACGATTGGCGCACCGCAGAAATAATCTACTTTGTGTTCTGCAATCAATTTGAAAATCAGTTCAGGGTCGATTTTACGTAGACAAATATTGGTTCCACCATTGGCTGCCATTGTCCAAGCAAAGCACCAGCCATTACAGTGGAATAGAGGAAGCGTCCACAGATACGTTGCACGTGGCGTCATGCCGCAAGCAATGATGTTACTCGCTGCATTGATATATGCGCCGCGGTGATGATACACCACGCCTTTTGGATTCCCTGTGGTACCCGAGGTATAGCTTAAACTAATCGCATCCCATTCATCTTGAGGTAAGTGCCACTCAAAGTTGGCATCGCCTTGCGCCAACCAGTCTTCAAATTCAATTTGTCCAATCGGTTGTGCTGTGCCTTCAAATTCAGCATCTGCAACATCAATGACATAAATGTCTTGATCGATCAAAGCTAAAGCTTCGGTGGCAACCTGAGTGAATTCAGGGTCAACCAACAGGACTTTGGTTTCAGCATGTTCCAGCATGAAGGCAATAGTTTTTGCATCAAGGCGTGTATTTAGCGTATTCAATACTGCACCCGCCATCGGTACGGCAAAGTGTGCTTCAACCATAGCCGGAACATTCGGTAATAACACAGACACGGTGTCGTTTTTGCCAATGCCTAATTGTTGCAACTGATGTGCAAATTGACGACAGCGGTTATACGTTTGGCGCCATGAAATATGACGATTGCCGTGGATAATGGCATCCTGATCAGGATAAATATAGGCTGCACGCTCTAAATAACGTAGAGGCGAAAGTGCCACAAAATTTGCCGGGGTCCGTGGCAATTCATCGTATGCGCTAACCATCGTGGTACTCCAAGTCCATGTCTATTTGTTTTAAATCTGACTTAACAATAATTCAGTCCGCAGCTTCTCTGCATTTATGCTTTAGTCGAGTATTTACACTAAATTTTTAAGTGATTGAAATTTAACATAATAAAAACAATAAGGTGACGAAAATGAACCCTGTGGTTCTCAAAATTGATTTTTTAGCATAAATAATTTAGTTGAAAAATATACAGGGTTTGTTGGTTTTTTATACTAATTTGGCAGATATTTCCGTGTGTGATCCTCTTTGTTGATTCGGTTTGAATGATGCTTAACGAATAATCTAGAGCGTCCTTAAAAGTCTGTCAGGGCTTTCAAACGAATGGTTTTATCTCTTTGATTTATGGATTATTTGCTGTTTTATAACAATAAACTTAAATTTGAGTAGATGCTGAACTTCGTATAATCTAAGTAAAAAATCAAGATGGCTTGTGCATCAACATTGCAAAAGCGGAAATCAAAAATAAAACAATACGGCTGAATACAATAAAAAGTATGGCGATAAGGATGAATATGACAATTCAACACGACATTGCATGGGAAAATTGGTCAGGTGCTCAGAAGTCGATCCCGAAGTCATTTATACAACCGAAAAATCTTGAGCAGTTAATGGAGGTGGTTCAATCCCAACCTAAGATTCGTATGGTTGGCGCAGGGCACTCTTTTAGCCCTTTGGCAAAAACCACAGATACCTTAGTAAGTTTAGATCATCTCAAAGGTATTCTAGATATCGATGCTGAACGCTGCCAAAGTACCGTCCAAGCTGGCACACGATTATTTGATTTGGGCGAGAAGCTCGCGTCTTTTGATCAGGCACTGATCAATCAAGGAGATATTGATCGTCAAAGTTTGGCTGGAGCTATCGCAACAGGGACACATGGCACAGGACTCGAATTGCCGTGTTTATCGGCACTGGTTAAGGGGTTTGAGTTATTAACCGCGCAGGGCGAATTAATACAATGCAGTGCTGAACAGAATAGCGAAATTTTCCAAGCAGGGCGTGTTTCACTCGGGAGTTTAGGCGTGCTGACGCATGTACAGCTGCAAAATCGACCGATGTATAAACTCAAAGAACAAACGCGATTATGTCCGCTGAAAGACGTCATGCAAAATATGCAGCAATGGCAATATGAACATCGACATATTGAGTTCTGGGCATTTAGTCATGCCGATCAGGTTATTTTAAAAACCTTAGATGAGACGGAAGATAACCTTCAACCGCGGAAAGAACAGTGCTTAGATGACGACGTATTACTCAAATTTTGTGCAGAATTGACGCGATTCTTTCCACCACTGAATCCATGGCTACAAAAATTATTAGGTGTTTTTGTCAAACCTTCGATCAACGTAGACTGGTCAAGTCGAATTTTTCCTTCTACTCGAAGTACCAAATTTAATGAGATGGAATACCAGATTCCGCTGCAACACGGGATGAATTGTTTAGAAGAAATTTTGCATACCCTTCGACGACATAAGGTTCCGATGTTTTTTCCGCTAGAATATCGACTTGTACGTGGGGATGATATTTGGCTCAGTCCGTTTTATCAGCAAGATTCGGCCTCAATTTCGGTGCATCAGTTCTATAAGCAAGATTATCAAGTCATCTTTAAGCTCGTGGAGCCGATTTTTTTAAAATATGGCGGGCGTCCGCATTGGGGGAAATTGCATAGCCTAAATGCGCGGCAGCTTCAAAATGTGTACCCCAAGTGGCAAGATTTTTTGAATATTCGACAAGAATTAGATCCTCAGCAAAAGTGGCTCAGTCCCGAGCTACAGCAGTTACTGATTGATTAAGCATCGTGGAAAGTTAAACGTTGAAGACCAATTGAACGATATGAAAAAGGGGATGGCATGGATGCATATTTTCAAAAGTTGAATACGCTGCTAAAGCAAAACGGCACTGGGATGCCGCAGTTAATCGTGGATGTTGACGCATTAAATCACAACTTGGTGATCACTCAGCAGCAGATACCACACAGTCTGCATCCGCGCTTGGTGGTGAAATCATTGGCCTGCATGGCATTGCTTCAACACTGTGCTACACAGCTTCAGACACAGCGTTTCATGCTATTTCATTTTGCACATCTGAAAACACTTTTTGAGTCGATGCCGCAAACCGATGTGTTGTTTGGAAAACCGATGCCGATTCAGGCTTTGAACCATGCAGACAAGGCGTTTTTGCAGGCAACGCAATCGCAAGTGCAATGGCTGATTGATAGTGAACAGCGTTTAGCCCAATACCTCAAATTTGCTGAGCAGCATCAACTGTGTCTACGCATTAATATTGAAATCGATGTGGGTTTACACCGCGGTGGTCTGAAAACGATCGATGAGCTAAAGGCTATTTTGGATGTAATCGTTCAACATCCTCAACATTTAAAATTTTCAGGATTGATGGGCTATGACGCACATGTGGCGAAGATTCCACGACTGATTCAATCTGCTGAACAGACTTATCAACAATCCCAGAAAAGTTATCAACAATTCAAAGCTTATGTACAACAGCACTATCCAACTTTATGTGATGAACACACCTGTTGGAATGGTGGTGGTAGTCCTAGTTTTAGTTTTCATTGTCAGCAGAGTGTCTGTAACGAAGTCTCGTTTGGCTCGATGTTATTAAAACCTGCAGATTTTGAACTGAAAAATTTACACGCTTTCCAAAGTGCCTTGTGGCTCGCCACACCCGTGTTAAAAGTGTTGCCAAGGACAGAATTACCACAGTTAGAATGGCTCAGTCGTTGGGCAAAATCTCAGGCTGTGTTTATTTATGGAGGCTATTGGCGAGGGGACTATGTTTATCCTCAAGGCAGTCAGCCCCATGCATTATATGGTCGAAGTAGTAATCAGGAACTTGTGCAAATTCCGCAGACAAGTAGCATAGACATAGATGATTATATTTTTTTACGCCCTGCGCAAAGTGAAATGATCATCCCTCAATTTGCACAGCTTTGGTTGTATCAATCAGATCAATTGATCGCCTTAGAGACATTCAGAGAATAAAAAAGCGTCATTACGTTCTTTGGTTCAATTGTTTCGCAATTTTTTTTTACGTGCGTAACATCAGTTATGAATGAGAACGTGATTATTATGTTGACAGCATAAAGCGCATTTCGGCTGAAATCTGCTTGAATTATCAGGAGTCTTGTAAAAGGCGGTAGAAAAATCAACTTCCATGGGATTAGAGGTTTATTAAAGTTGGCAGGGCGTGTAAAATTTAGGTCGAATTTTATTTATCCACCGTTTTTATCTTTTGAGGGTCTCCCTCGATCATAATCTCGCGGTGACATGCTCCATTGTACGGGGCATCACTCCTTAAGGATTTTTATATGCCAATTATCACTTTGCCAAATGGCGATCAAAAAGAATTTGATCATGCCGTGTCTGTGATGGAAGTTGCTCAAAGCATCGGTCCTGGTCTAGCAAAAAATACAGTTGCTGGTCGTGTAAACGATCGTTTAGTTGATGCGTCTGATTTAATTACAGAAGATGCTAGCCTACAAATTATCACGCCTAAAGATGAAGATGGTATTCACATCATTCGTCACTCTTGTGCGCACTTGGTGGGTCATGCAGTTAAGCAATTGTTCCCAGAAGCAAAGATGGTCATTGGTCCTGTCATTGAAGAAGGTTTCTACTATGACATCTGGATGCCACGTCCGTTTACTTTAGATGACATGGCAGCAATCGAAGAGCGCATGAAAAAGCTCATCGACCAAGACTATGATGTCATCAAAAAAATGACTCCACGTGATGAAGTGATCAAAGAGTTCACTGCACGTGGCGAAGAATACAAACTGCGTCTGATCGAAGACATGCCTGAAGAAACTGAAATGGGCTTGTACTACCATCAAGACTACTTGGATATGTGCCGTGGTCCGCACGTTCCAAATACTAAATTCTTAAAATCGTTCAAGTTGACTAAAATCTCTGGTGCTTACTGGCGCGGTGATGCGAAAAACGAACAGTTACAACGTATTTACGGTACAGCTTGGGCGGACAAAAAGCAGCTAGCTGCCTACATCAAACGTATTGAAGAAGCTGAAAAACGCGATCACCGTAAAATTGGTAAAGCGTTAGACTTGTTCCATATGCAAGAAGAAGCGCCGGGTATGGTGTTCTGGCATCCAAACGGCTGGACGATTTACCAAGTGCTTGAACAATACATGCGTAAAGTTCAACAAGCCAACGGTTACCAAGAAATCCGTACACCGCAAGTGGTTGATTTCACACTTTGGGAAAAATCAGGTCACGCAGCAAACTATGCTGAAAACATGTTTACGACTCACTCAGAGAACCGTAACTATGCTGTAAAACCAATGAACTGCCCATGTCACGTGCAAGTCTTCAACCAAGGTTTGAAATCTTACCGTGATCTTCCAATTCGTTTGGCTGAGTTTGGTTCATGTCACCGTAACGAACCATCGGGTTCATTACACGGCATTATGCGTGTACGTGGCTTTACACAAGATGATGCGCATATCTTCTGTACCAAAGAACAAATCGGTACTGAAGTTGCAGACTTTATTAAACTGACATTAGATGTTTATAAAGACTTCGGCTTTGAAGAAGTACAAATGAAGTTGTCGACACGTCCAGAAAAACGTGTGGGTGATGACAAACTTTGGGATATGGCAGAAAAATCTTTGGCAGACGCTTTAGATGCTGCAGGCCTAGAATGGGAACTTCAACCGGGTGAAGGCGCATTCTACGGTCCGAAAATTGAATTCTCATTGAAAGACTGCTTAGGTCGTGTATGGCAGTGCGGTACAATTCAATGTGACTTTAACTTACCAGAACGTCTTGACGCATCTTATGTGACTGAAGATAACGACCGTGATCAGCCTGTAATGTTGCACCGCGCAATACTTGGCAGTTTCGAGCGTTTTATTGGTATACTTATTGAACACTATGCTGGTTTCATGCCACCTTGGTTGTCTCCAATTCAAGCATGTGTGATGAACATTACCGATTCACAAGCTGAAGCATGTGAGTCAGTCGTCGCTAAACTTAAAGAAAGCGGTATCCGCGCGATTTCAGACTTGAGAAATGAGAAAATCGGCTTTAAGATTCGTGAACGTACTTTAGAGCGTATTCCTTACTTATTGGTTCTTGGGGACCGTGAAGTTGAGGAAGGTACTGTAAACGTCCGTACTCGCTCTGGAAAAAATTTGGGTACTATGTCAATTGATGCATTCGTTGACCTAGTAAAAGCAGCCGTAGCCGAACGCGGCCGGTACATTGTGGAGTAAAAGCGATTAAACAGCCTGACCGTAATCAACAGGGCGGAAAATCAAACCGTCCTGCCTTGAATGATGAAATTCGTGCAAAAGAAGTCCGTCTAGTAGACGAAAATGGCGAGCAAAAAGGGATTGTATCTCTTGCTGACGCTTTGCGTGCTGCAGAAGCAGTAGATCTTGACCTTGTTGAGATTGTTGCTAATGCTGAGCCACCAGTCTGCAAAATCATGGATTTTAACAAGCATTTGTTTGATCTAAAACAAAAGCAAAAAGAAGCGAAGAAAAAACAACATCAAGTACAGGTGAAAGAAATCAAGCTACGCCCTGGTACTGATGTTGGTGACTACAACGTTAAACTACGTGCCATTATCAAGTTCCTTGAAGAAGGCAATAAGGTAAAAATCACGCTTCGTTTCCGTGGTCGTGAAATGGCACACCAACAGTTAGGTTTGGCTCAATTGCAAAAAATTGAAGCTGACGTGGTTGACTATGGTGTTGTTGAACAAACACCAAAAATGGAAGGCCGTCAAATGGGTATGCTGCTTGGTCCTAAAAAGAAAAAGTAAGTATCCATTAAAAAAGCACTGCATTTGCAGTGCTTTTTTTTGCCTATATTTTGGTTTTTTAATCTCAATGATGTTCAAGGGTACCAATAATTTTTGCTGCGTATTGATTGGAAAATAGAGCAAAATTCATCAATGCGAACTTATGTCTGAGGGTATTAAGTAAGTTTCTTTAAGAAAGACAAATTTGATTATATTTTAATTGATATTCAATCGTTGTTTCGATTCAGACGTTTTGAAATGCTTTAATTTAGTTTTAATGTAGGTATAAAGTGAGCAAAGCTTTTTATTGAGCTAACTATGTGAGATCTATTTACATAAAACAGGCCGTGAAATAGGGGTTTTCAGTACCCTCCAATAGATTTTCATCTTGGTAATATTAGGTCGTATATTCCATGTCACAAAAGCAATGAGAAAAAAGCATAGTGCATAGAAATAGAACGTAGGATTATTTTTTGCAAGATACGCCAAAATTTAAAAAGAGTAGATGAACAGCTTGTAAGCCAGACCCACCAAGGATTCATTAAAAACACCTATGGGTAAGATTAAGTTGAGAATAGATAAAAAACGAAACATATAAATTGGAATCGAGACACTATATTTTTGAGATGGGATGATTTTGATTCTTTTTTGTGATGTTTTGAATCTAACTAATTCTCTTAATATAAAAAAGACCCCGAAGGGTCTTTTTAGATGGGGGCTTATTCAGCGCTATTTTCTTGGACAGGACTTTCTATCAATGCCTTTTTGCCAATTGGAATTTGGCGTGGTAGTTTTTCTTCAGGAATAATACGCTGTAAGTCCACTGTCAATAAACCATTTTCATATAGGGCTTGTTGCACTTCTATATGTTCATCTAAGCGTAAAGACAGTTTAAATGTACGACGAGCAATGCCTTTATGCAGGAATTCCACAGTTGTATCTTGCGCTTCAGTTGGTTTACCTGAAATGCTTAGCACTTGATTTTCTAAGTTTAGCGAAAGTTCATCTTCTGTAAAACCTGCGGTTGCCACCACAATGCGATAGCTATTTTCAGCCGTTTTTTCAATATTGTATGGCGGGTAATTTGGTGTGTCGCTTTGCATGGCATAATCAAATAAATCGTTGAAACGATCAAAACCAATGCTACGACGGAAAAGTGGGTTAAGATTTAAACTACTCATAATTAGAACTCTCTTTAATAAGCAAAGTTGTAACAATAAGAAATGTTCAGTGATGCTAGGCATCCACTGTTCACTAACAAGATCGTTTGATCCTTGTACATGTATCAATATCGGTCTGTGCTGATTTTTTTCAAGGGATTTTTATAAAAAAATTATATTTTTTGAATTTTTGTACCTTAAGTGATTTTAAAAGCAAAGTGATAATTCACATTTTAACGTTACTTTTCAGAAAAACTGACAAGCTTTCACTGGATTAAACATGTTATACATAAAGCAAAATGAGATTGCCTTACTGAAAATTAAAAAGGAATATAGATGATTGATCTCTACTATTGGGGTACACCCAATGGACATAAAATTACCATCGCTTTAGAAGAAATGGGTTTGGAATACCAAATTTTTCCGATTAATATCTTGGAAAATGATCAATTTCAGCCAGACTTTTTGAGAATTTCTCCGAACAATAAAATCCCTGCAATCGTGGATCAGAATGGCCCACGAGGAGAGTCAATTTCAGTTTTTGAGTCTGGTGCGATTCTGCAATATCTTGGACGTAAAACAGGTTTGTTTTATCCAGAAGATGAGTTTGAGCGCGTTGAAGTTGAACAATGGTTGATGTGGCAAATGGGTGGTTTTGGGCCCATGTTAGGACAAAATCATCATTTTAGTCGTTTTGCACCTGAACGTATTCCGTATGCAACTGAACGTTATGTAAATGAATCTAAACGCTTATATAAAGTTTTGAACCATCAGTTGATTGGTCAAAAATTTGTGGCTGGAGAGTATTCGATTGCAGATATGGCTATTCTGCCTTGGGCACTGCGTCATGAATGGCAGCAAATTCAGCTGGAAGATTATCCATACGTGAAAGACTATATCGATCGACTGACGGCCCGTCCAGCGGTACAAAAAGCCTTAGCAATACACGTTTAAAAAAAGAGCATGGAAACATGCTCTTTTTTTACGAAATAAATAGAAGCTTTTTCCACCAAGGTCTTTGGTTTTCTTTCAGGGGCTTGAGTGAGAAGGGCTGTAAGGCAACAAAGGGGGAGGCTACACCATTTTCGATATAAGGTTTGAACTTGGCACGTAAAAGTGACTGCTCAACCCGCTTATCAATGTGTGTAAGTCCAGAGCTTTTGATTAATTCAGCTTTTTGAACTTCGCCGGTGGCTAAAACATACAATTTAAAACTAAGGTCACGATTTTGATTGCCCAGATCGTCATTGTTGAAGTTAAAGATAGGTCGCTTTTGCCAAATCATTTGATCTTGTGTAATCACGTGTTGTTTGGCAACTTCAGAAGGACTTTGTGCATATAAAGCGGTCAAAATTTGTAATAACACAATAAAACTTAAGCAAAGAATTTTTTTCATAAAGTGAGTTAAAATTATTCAATATTTGCGTGGCAGATTAGAAGTCTCATGTATAAAAGTAAAGTGCGGAAAGACTCCCCTTAAGATTTTAGATAGGACGGAAGAAAATTCTAACGCTGTGTTAGAATGCGGCGCTGCCGAAAAGAACGCGTTGTTGACGGCTTAGTTGGACGATTTTGCGATGAAAGACTTTTTCTTAAATTTTACCCGTATTGTTGAAAATAACCCAAGAATCTATTGGAGTATTATTTTTGGTATTGCAGGCTGCTTAGTGCTATTTGTCGCTGAAATTGTGCATGTTCAAAATATTCTTGCAGATTTACATACCAAAGATCAAAACTTGATGCGGGCTGCGATTGAACCGATTTCTTCACAATATAAATGGTCGAGAATCGTTGTAATTGTTGCAGCAGTGCTTTGGTCAAATTTTGAATATTTGAAGTCGAAGAAAAAATTAGGTCTCTAAGCATTCGTTTCGATGTGGTCATTTTTAGTTTTATTCTTCGCGGCATTTGGGGCTGCGACCTTACTTCCTTTACAGTCCGAAGCCGTATTGCTCGGCTTGTTGAGCTATGGTCAACATAATCCATGGCTGCTGATTGTGGTGGCCAGTATTGGTAATATTCTCGGTTCTTGTGTGAATTGGTGGCTCGGTTTAAAAGTAGAACATTATAAAAATAAAACATGGTTTCCCGTGTCAGAGCTGAAAATGCAGCAGGCACAGGGTATTTATCACAAATATGGTTATTGGTCTTTGCTACTGAGTTGGCTGCCGATTATTGGAGACCCAATTACTTTAATCGCGGGTTTAATGAAAGAAAACTTCTGGCGATTTTTCACACTGGTCAGTATCGCCAAAATTGGACGTTATCTGTTTATCTACGGGCTATTTTTTCAATTACATTGAATATTTTTCAGCTGAATGCGCTCTTTAAATTGAATTTTAAAGATCTGATAAAACTTACGTGGCGCTTCGATTTTTGCCAGTTCAAATTTCTTTAATAGCAAGCGGGCAATTGGATCACTTGGACTTTGTATTAAACGAATATCGGAAATTTGGTTCTTATGATCTACGCTAAAACTAAAATCTATGCTGAATTGTTTTGCTTCAGATTCCGTCATCGGCAGCTTCATTGCGGGGACGTCTTTGTATTGAAATGTTCTATGTTGGCCAGACTGTTGGAGCTGCAAGCCCTCGGGCTCAAAATCAGCCCAGCAGGTTTTGATGGGCTTTCTTTTTGGTGTTTTACGTGTCGATGAATAGTCATCAGCATTAAATTCAAATGGCTGCGTCGCTCGGAAGGGATAGCTGATGCCCGATTCTATATAAGGCCTGAAGCGTGCCTTTTTTACCGCGTTAATGACCATATCATCCAAATCTGGCAAGCCTGAACTGGTGATGATTTTGACTGCGGTAATGTTGCCCGAGTTGTCTGCATCAATTGCGACATTGACAAATCTAGGGCGTCCTTCCAGATCTCCTGGCTCAAATTTAACTTTGGGTGCGCGCATCCAGCTGACAGGTCTGTCTTGCAATATTTTTACTTCGCTGGCGGGCGCAGTCTCAGCGGCAGCATACTGCGTGCACATCACTGTGCTTGCACAGAGCATTAGACCTATTGCTGTATATTGTTTCAACATAGTCATTCCATCAGTGCGCGGCACGCCAATTCATTATTTTAATGCCGCTAAAAATTGAGATTATGAGCAGCCATTCACTTTAAATTGAATTTCATCTTTAAAGTTCGACTTTTTATAGATCCAAAGGGTGCTCGCAGTACGTTTAACCGAGATCTGACTATTTCTTAGTGCTTCAACGACTTTCTGATCGAGTGCATAAATGCCAGAGCTTTGCTTGATCTTGACCTTTTTTACTTGTCCGTGTTTATCCACTTTAAAGTTAAATTTGACTTTACGATCATGCTGTTTCAACTCATGACTAGTGAGATCTAATTTTGGTTGAGATACATATTGGAATGGCGTTTTCTTATTTGCACTTTGTGCATTCCAAACTTTTGAATCAAAGTTGAAATCACATTCAGGCGTATTGCCTTTAACTCTCAAATTAAACGCTTGATAGCCAATAATGGCTTTGGCTTCACCATTTTCTAAATGTGGTTTGACTTTAGCTTTTTTGACAGCAGAAATTAAGATTCGGTCGAGTTGATCGACACCTGTACTTTCTTCAACACTTGCATCGGTAATTGTACCTTTTGCATTCGCTGTGACACGAATAATGGCTGCGCGGTCACGTTGCTTGAGGTCTTCATTGGCATATACCGGCTTTGGAAAAACCGACCAATTTAAGCGTGTAGTTAAATGTACAGGAGCAACTTCAATATTCTGTGCCGGAAGTTGATGGGTTTTGGTTGAAGCACTAAACGCTGTAGAAAATGGAGCGCAGGCCAAAAGGGTTAAGCACAGATATTGTTTCATAAGTCTATTCTAAGATCACTAAGTGAGTGATGAATGCGTCGATATTGCTGCGCAGTATTTCCTGTATTGGAAATACTGGCAAGGTTTAAATGGAAAATATGCCATTATTTTTTTGACTGATGGGTAATGTCGATCCAAAACAAGTCACGGGTTTTTGCCCAACTGATTGCAACAACAGCCATGGTCATACAACCACCAAAAAGTGTCGCCATGATCGTGCCCATATATTTGGCAGCCAATCCAGATTCAAATGCACCAAGTTCATTACTACTGGAGACAAACATGCCATTGACCGCGGCAACACGCCCACGCATATTTTCCGGCGGGTAGAGCTGTAAAATGGTTTGGCGAACCACCACGGAGATGCTGTCACATGCGCCGGTCATTGCCAGTGCGAAGAGTGATAACCAAAGATTGCTTGAAAATGCGAATAAAATGGTAAATACACCAAAACCCGCTACAGCCAATAACATATTACGCCATGCATGATGAGTTGGAGGGAATTTGGTCAATGCAATCATGGTGATCAGGGCGCCAATAGACGGTGCTGCCCGTAAGTAGCCTAAACCTTCAGGCCCCACTTTTAAAATATCTTCGGCAAAAATCGGTAAGAGGGCAATCACGCCACCAAAAAGCACAGAAACTAAATCGAGTGAAATCGCCCAAAGGACAATTTTGGTTTTCCAGATAAAACGAAAACCTTCACTTAAACTATCTTTTAAATTGTCAGATTCAATTTTAGGAAAACTGCGTTTATTGAGTAGGTAAATGAGAACGAAGCAGACCGTTAGTAGCGCCGCAACACTGAGTAAGCTGGTTTCACGACCTAAAAATGCCAACATAAAACCGCCAAGCATTGGCCCAATAATCACCCCACTTTGCCAACCAATCGTTGTCCATGTTGCACCATTGGCATAGAGCTCCCGCGGGATTAAAAAAGGTTTAAGCGACGTTGCCGAGGGATTATAGAAACCTCGGATCGTTCCAAGCCCAAAAATGACCGCATAAATACCCCAAGACAGTTGGGTGACATCAATTTGGCCGAGACCGTATTGGTGAAATAACCCCCAAAGAATCAGTGGCATCGGTACAGAAAAAAACAGACAAATTTTCATAATGGTCTGTTTATTGAAACGATCTGCAAAGTATCCTCCCCACAAAGAGAGAGCAATAAAAGGAATTGCTTCGGCTAAACCAATTAAGCCCAGTGTTAGCGGGTCTTTAGTGATTTGATACAGTGAGTAAGCAACAATAATTTCTTGAATCAAAATGGCTAAGGTCAGACAAAATTGATTGAGCGTAACAATCGAGAAATCCCGATAACGTAGGGCTGCAAAAGCATCCTGTGCAGGTTTCATAATGGACAGTAATAGTTGGCGTGCCGACATTATATAAGCCTTATTGGGCATCGCTTATAAAATCATCGGAAAATCTATATCAGAAAATTAATTAAGTTCGATATTCGGTAGAAAGATTCGCTTTTGTTTTGAGCAAAGATGCTTTAGAATACTCGCTCCCTTACCTGCAGGGCGTCTTTGCAATGGTGCAGACGTGCCGAACAGGTGTTCAAAAGAGGTTCTTATGCCTAAGATGAAAACTCGCCGTGGTGCAGCTAAACGCTTCAAGCCAACTGCAAACGGTTTTAAACGTCACCAAGCGTTCAAACGACACATTTTGACCAAAAAATCTGCTAAGCGTATCCGTCAATTACGCGGCTGTGTAATGGTTCACGTAAGTGACGTTGCTTCAGTTCGCCGTATGTGCCCATACATCTAAGGAGATTATAAATGGCTCGTGTTAAACGTGGTGTACAGGCTCATCGCCGTCATAAAAAAATTCTTGCTCGTGCTAAAGGTTACTACGGCGCTCGTTCACGCGTATATCGCGTAGCGTTCCAAGCAGTAATCAAAGCAGGTCAATATGCTTACCGTGACCGTCGTCAAAAGAAACGTCAATTCCGTGCTCTATGGATTGCGCGTATCAATGCTGGTGCTCGTCAAAATGGTTTGTCGTACAGCCGTATGATCGCTGGCTTGAAAAAAGCTCAAGTGATTATCGACCGTCGCGTACTTGCTGACATCGCTATGCATGACGCAGTTGCGTTTGCTGCTTTAGCTTCTAAAGCTAAAGATGCATTAGCTGCATAAGTCTTTATGACTTAAAAAGGGACCGCTTTTAGCGGTCTTTTTTTGGGCTTTAAATTCTTATGTAAGCTTAACCAATATTAATCGGTTTTTGTTTTAAGCTGGACATAAGCAAGGTCTCGGTGCTGAAAATGATAGTTATGCCAATGATAATAAATGGGAAATTCATAAATTGCATTTATTTTAAAGTGCGTGTTGTAGAAAGGTGTTTTGGGTAAAATATGAAAAGTTTGCTGGTTGTCTAATAACAACCATTTCTGACCATCTGCATCCATTGAGAGTAATTGCGCATCGGTCATTTTATGAGTGCCAAAATGCAAAGCATAATAACTATGCAATACCGGCATTAGAAAAAAGCTCAGGCTCAGCGTTAAAAATGTACTGGACAGCACGCTTCCTGTAAACGCCATTTTGGGAATATCTTTTTGTATCCACAATACGCTTGGAATGAAAATCAGCAGAAAAATAATGGCCAAACACAGCAAAACCGGATAATTGGAAATGTAAAAGAACTGCGCTTGCGCGTTTAAATATAAGCCCAAAATACCAATAGGAACGCTGCCGATAATCAGGTAGGCGATCCGCGAGCTGATCTTGGTTTGCAGAATTAAATTTTGCAGATCTTCTTGAGAAAGCGTCAGCGCCGCAATCTCATCCTGAAAATTATAATATTGTTTGAGTATTTGAATCAGCTGCCCTTTTTCATGTTCACTTAAGCATGCAAGGTGCAGTTGAGATTGAACATTTTTAAGGGGGAAGAATAAAAGCTGTGGATTTTCTTTGTTGGCAGTCTGATAAATAGGACGCTGCAGCCATGAGATCCGTTTTGGGCGTTTTATACCAAGAATGGCAAATTGACAGTATTCTACCTCCTGCCGCTGAATGAATGTGCTGAGAGGTATTTTCCACAAGCGGTAATAAATTTTATCAGGCGTAATGACCAGTTTAATCTGCGTTTTTAAGTAATCAATGACAATTATAGATACGATGTAGAGCAGGATCAGCTGGGCATGATCGGCTTGCAGCTTGTAAATCGGGAAATTTTTTAGGGTGAATTGCAGGTATTCAATCACTATGCTGACGTTAAGCGGTTGAGCTTGATCTCTAAACCATTTGAAAAAAGGTATAATAAAGACCATCGCAATGCCTAGTAAAATAAGCATTAAAATTGTTGGCCATGAAATCAGCGGTTTTTTAGCATAAATGTCAAATTCTGTTTTCATAAAGTCTCATAATAATTATGTTGAAATTTTATATTTAAGTGTTTGGTTACTATATTTAAATTTTGAATATTTGATCGATGCTTAGCGCTAAATTATATCTGAAAATGAATAGGCTAGGTAGGTGCTGCGCCCCGAGCCACGGTTTGTGCGTATTATGTCGTGATTTCAATGTTTAGCTTCGATCTTGTTGCCTGGCCGGTTTGTTTAATGCTCAGTTGAAGGCCCGCACATGCACACGGTGCTTTTCGCTCAGAACGGGAAGGTATTTATATTGCGCATGTTCATCATAATTGCGGGCAGAATTAATTCATTCATCTGGGGACAGCTAGAATCTGTTTTTTTTATAAGGCGTGCAGATAGGGGGGACGGCCATAAATGAATGGATAAATACCAACTGAAAAATTATTGGATCAATATAGTCTGTGAAAAGTGTGTTTTTATACTGCAATTGAACCTGACTTTATCAATATCGATGCAGATCTTTTAAATTATCGTGAAGAATAAAAGTTAACCTATCTTATCTAATACTGTTATCTTGAAGTAGGTTCACTTGACTCAAGTAGATCATCATGACAATGAAAAAAATAAACGTAGTCGGTACATCTGCTACAGGAAAATCAACATTTTCTAGGGCATTGGCAACAAAGCTTGGTTTGCATTACATTGAATTAGATAACTTGTTTTGGCTAGATGATTGGCAAGAATGTCCTGATGAGATCTTTTTTGCACGTATTGAAGCTGAAACCGCTAAAGCGAAAAATGGTTATGTTATTGATGGCAACTATACTCGAACGATTCCTGTTAAATGGTCTGAAATAGATACGGTGATATGGTTAGACCTTCCGTTTCCAGTCAATTTATACCGCTCTGTAAGGCGCGCATTTTCTCGGGCTAAGTCCAAACAAGATCTTTGGCCAGATTCAAATAATCAGGAAAGTTTGTGGCGAATGTTTGGTCGAGATTCAATCGTTTGGTGGATGATTAAGACCCATAAAAAGAATCGTGAAAAATATCTACAGATGATGAATGCACCTGAATATCAACATATTCAATGGATTCGTTTAAAGTCTGCAAATGCAGTTGATGCATTTTTAGAACAATTGGACTCTTATGTTTTTGATGTTTAAGTTTTGATGTTTATCAATAAAAAGTGCAGTTAAGTTACAGAAATAATCTTTATACCGCGCTTTGCGCCATGCCTAATGTATGGATAGAAAAGAACAAAAGGAAAATAAAATGTTGGCTGAAATAGTTGGTATGGGTCAAGGTAGCATCACTGTAGAGCTCGAAATGATTCCCCGCAAAGGTGAGGCGGTCAAAATCATGTATGGTGCAGACGCAGAGCTTGAGGGGGAAGTAGTCTCTGTCAGTCATTATATTAATCAACATGCCGATCAGCATCGCGTTCGATTAGAAATTCGTCCGTTTAATTATTTAACGACCTCATAATTTTGAGGTCATTCATACATAAGCATGTTCATAAAAAAGCCCTTCCATGAGAAGAGTTTTTTAGTGTTGATCACATTTATACAGTTAAAGTCCGAAGTAATAAGCCAATAAGCAAATCACTACCGTAATAATAATTAAGGTAATCACTCCACCTGCACCGGGTTTATGGGTTGGATTTGGCGTGTGTGCATGCTGAGGATTTGATTTTCTTTGCTCAGTTTTAAATCCATCCAGAGGAGAGCTTTCGACCACAGGAGTTAAACGTGCAGTTTTATAGTGATTGGCGATTTTTACGATAAATTTAGCCGTTAAATCTTCAGTTTTTTGAGCAAAATGGCGCAAATTTAACTGTTCTTCAGGTGTATAGATGCTGCCATCTGCATGATAGGGATGCTGAATTTTAGACTGAATGTGGCGGTTTAATGCATCTAAGCGATGCAAGCTGTCATGTGCAAAATCCGCTTGTGCATCCGTTGGCAAGAGTCCAAGTTTTGTAGATTCATTCGATTCGCTGCTCGGATCAGGCTGCGTACCATAATAAGGTGTGCCCAACACCTCCGGCTCAATAAAACCTTCCGCAGGTTTTTGTAAAAATAATTCTGCTTCAGTGAAGTTATGAATATCATCCCATCTTGGTAACTGCATATCCGCTTCGATGCGTTTAATGAGTTTATGGTTCAGCTCATAGCGCCAAAAGGTTTCTCGACGAATTTGCAGTTGTTGGGATGCCGGTGCTTCATAGTCATTTTCTGCGTTATACCACTCGGCAAGTTCTTTACCAAAAATCCACGCCTGCTTTTTATTTTGTTCGTGGCTCACAATAAAATGGGCAAAGGGAAGAAGTTCAACGTTAGCATTCGGATTTTGTTCATCATTTAGCAAGCTAGAGCTATGTAAACTTAAGCGTTGTACCCCTTGTTTTTTTAAGCCTTCTAGCCAAATTTGGAAATGTTGAGCCAATAAATGCTGTGATAGCAAATCACGAAAATGGAAACTGTGCTGATCAAAAATGTGGTGATTCAACCAACGTTGAAAACTCAAACCTTGGTTGAGAAATTCATTGCCATAAGTGACGAGTGTGAGCTGTTGTTTCCAGATTGGATCGAGTGCCATAAAGATTGGATCCCATTGATATTGTGTTTATCTTATACTTTTTTTAAAACTTGATGCTAATGCAATTTTAACTTGTGAATGCGCTTCATCATAACGGCTAAAAACTGTTAGAATAAGGGGTTTATATTATTTTTTTAAATTGTTGCTTTGAGAGTTACTATGTCACTGGAAGCCCTGACCACTGAAGCGCTCGCTGCGATTGCAGCAGCAGAGGACCTTGCTACACTCGACCAAGTGCGAGTGCAATTTACAGGGAAGAAAAGCCAGCTCGCGGAACAATCGAAGTCGCTCGGTAAAATGGACCCAGAAGAACGTAAAGTTTTTGGTGCTCAAATTCATGCCGTTCGTGAATCGATTACTGGCGCACTGACTGCTCGTCAAGCTGAATTACAAAAAGCTGCATTAGAACAAAAGCTTGCTAGCGAAACGATTGATATTACTTTACCCGGCCGTGGTCAAACGGTGGGTAGTATTCACCCTGTGACTCAAGTTCAAGAACGTATTTGCCAATTCTTTACCAAAGCTGGCTTTACTGTTGCGACTGGTCCAGAAGTTGAAGATGATTATCACAACTTTGAAGCATTGAACATTCCGGGTCATCACCCTGCACGTGCGATGCACGACACTTTCTATTTTGATGCGAATCATTTACTTCGTACGCATACCTCAGGCGTGCAAATTCGTACGATGGAAACTCAGCAGCCTCCAATCCGTATTGTGTGCCCTGGTCGTGTTTACCGCTGTGACTCAGATCAAACGCATTCTCCAATGTTCCATCAAATCGAAGGTTTGTACGTTGCTGAAAACACCAGCTTTGCAGAACTTAAAGGTTTGTTGGTGAACTTGTTAAATGAATTCTTTGAAAAAGATTTGAAAGTACGTTTCCGTCCATCTTATTTCCCATTCACAGAGCCAAGTGCGGAAGTGGATATCATGGATGAACGTGGTAAATGGTTGGAAGTTTTGGGCTGCGGTATGGTGCATCCAAACGTTTTACAAGCCGCTGGCATTGACCCAGAAAAATACAAAGGCTTTGCCTTTGGTTTAGGTGTAGAACGTTTTGCAATGTTGCGTTATGGCATTAATGACCTACGTATGTTCTACCAAAATGATGTGCGTTTCTTACGCCAATTTGCTTAAACAGTTTTATACCTCTCCCTAACCTCTCCTAAAAGGAGAGGGGTTGTCCATCATGACTTAGGGTTCGTCCTCTTTCTTTAAAGGGGAGCTAGAGGGGATTAGAAATTTAGAATTAATAGGTTTTTATACAATGAAAATTAGCGAAAATTGGTTGCGTACATGGGTTAACCCAGCCATTGATAGCGATACACTTTCTGACCAACTGACCATGTTAGGTTTAGAAGTTGATGATTTATCTCCTGCTGCAAAACCATTTACTGGTGTAGTAGTCGGTGAAGTTTTAACAGTGGTTCAACATCCCGATGCTGACCGTTTACGTGTCACTACTGTAAACATCGGTTCAGGCGAGCCGTTACAAATCGTTTGTGGTGCTCCAAACGTGCGTGTAGGCATGAAAGCTCCTGTAGCAACCATTGGTGCAGTACTTCCGGGCGATTTCAAAATCAAAAAAGGCAAGCTTCGTGGTGTTGAATCGCAAGGCATGCTGTGCGGTGCGTCTGAAATTGATCTTGAAGACAAAATCGACGGTCTATTAGAGCTTCCTGCAGATGCTCCTGTTGGTGTAAATGTGCGTGAATATTTAGATCTTGATGACAATGTGATTGATATCAGTATTACACCAAACCGTGGTGACTGTTTCAGTATTCGTGGTATTGCACGTGAAATTGGTGTGATTAATCAACTCCCTGTGACTGCCCCTGAAATTAAAGAAGTTGCTGCAACAATTACTGATGAGAAGAAAGTTGTTATTGAAACTGATGGTTGCCCACGTTACTTAGGTCGAGTGATCAAAAACGTCAATACCAAAGCACCAACTCCTGAGTGGATGGAACGTGCATTGGCTCGTGCGGGCATTCGTCAGCACAGTATTTTGGTCGATATTACCAACTACGTTTTAATGGAATTGGGTCAACCTTTACATGCATTCGATGGCGGTAAAGTTGAAGGGTCAGTTCGTGTACGCCAAGCAACAGCAGCAGAAAAATTAACGTTGTTGAATGAACAAGAAGTTGAATTATCTGAAAACGTGATGGTGATTGCGGATGATCAAAAAGCTTTGGCGATTGCAGGAATCATGGGTGGCCTAAGTTCAGCGGTTTCTGATGATACCACTGAAATTTTCCTTGAGTCGGCGTTCTTTGATCAACTCTATATCGCAGGTCGTGCACGTAGTTTTGGTTTGCATACTGATGCATCTCAGCGTTATGAACGCGGTGTAGACTTTGAATTGCCGATGACTGCAATGCATCGTGCTTCTCAGCTTATCGCTGATTTAGCTGGTGGTGAGTTTGGTCCAATTACTGTTGCTGAAAAAGTTGAATTATTACCAAAACGTGAAGCCATTGAACTGAACCAAGCGCAAGTTGATCAACTGCTCGGTTATAAAGTTGAATCTGCATTTATTACGGATGCTTTAACGCGTTTGGGTTGCAATGTCACTGTGAAAGCAGAAGGTGAGTGGACTGTTTTACCACCATCACACCGCTTTGACATGGCGATTTATCAAGACCTCATCGAAGAAGTAGCACGTATTCACGGTTACGACAATATTCAAATTAGCTTGCCGGTGATTGATGTCAAACTAGCGAAATACCAAGACCAATTTGAATTGGTTCAGTTACGTCAAACTGCAGTGGCTTTGGGTTATCAAGAAGCGATTAGCTTTAGCTTTGCAGATGCGAAACTAGAGAAACAATTGAATCCACAGGTTCAACCACTAGCGCTTGCAAACCCGATTTCTAGCGATCTTGCAGTGATGCGTTCAACCTTATTATCAAGTTTGATCCCATGTGTGCAATACAACGTGAACCGTCAGCAAAATCGTGTTCGTTTCTATGAGCTTGGTCTACGTTTTGATTATCAAGGTGCGAACAGCATTCATGATCTTAAACAGATCCCAACATTTGCACTGGTTGCAACAGGTTCGCGTACGACTGAATCTTGGCATGGTAAAGCACAGCCAATGGATTTCTTTGACTTTAAAGGCGATGTAGAAGAGATTTTAAATTCTGCACGTTTAAATGTTGAATATGTACGTTCAGAGCGTACGTGGTTGCATCCAGGTCAATCTGCTGAAATCTTAGTCAATGGTCAATCAATTGGTTACTTCGGTCGTTTACACCCATCTTTAGAAGATGAGTTGGATTTGGCGACTACTTGGGTCGCTGAATTAGATCAATCGGCTGTTTTGCAAACTTATGTATCTAATTTTACAGAATTATCACGTTTTCCGTCGGTTCGACGTGATATTGCGCTTTTAATTAGTGATAAGATTAATGTTAGTGAAATTCAGCAACTTATCGAAAAAACCGGCGGTGAGCTTTTAGACGCAGTTTGGTTATTCGATGTGTACACTGGTCAAGGTGTCGAAGAAGGCAAGCGCTCATTGGCATTTGCAATTCAATGGCAACATCCAACACGTACATTAGAAGATGCTGAAATCAAAACCGGTATGGATAACATACTTCAGGTGTTGGAAAACACTTACCAGGCGACATTGAGGGCTTCATGACAGCATTAACAAAAGCAGAAATGGCTGATCATTTAAGTGAGCTCACGAGTTTAAACCGTCGTGAAGCAAAACAAATGGTCGAGTTATTCTTCGATGAGATTAGCCAAGCGCTAATCTCTGGGGAACAAGTTAAACTCTCTGGTTTCGGTAACTTCGAGTTGCGTGATAAACGTCAACGCCCAGGCCGTAACCCGAAAACGGGTGAAGAAATTCCGATTTCTGCCCGTCGTGTAGTGACCTTCCGTGCGGGACAAAAATTCCGTCAACGTGTTGGAAATGAGCAGATCGATTGATCTGCTTTTTTTTGCCTTTGATTTAGGAGGTGCAGTGTTCATCATCTATCGCACAAGTCATGTTGAAGAATATTCGTTTTAAAGTGAGATGATATATTTGAGTTGAGTTGAGTTGTCGTAGAGATTGATTATGGCTTTCTTTTAGCAAAATCGTCAGTTTTTATTTTTCAATAAGCATGGGTTTAGTATTTTGAATTTAAGCTCTTTTTATGAACTAGGCTTTAAAGTTTCAGGCAATAAAAAAGAGAGCCAAAGGGCTCTCTTTTTGTGCTGAATAATCGGTTAGATTATTGAGCTTCAGAAGCAGCAGCAGTAGCTTCAGATGCAGCAGCAGTAGCTTCAGATGCAGCAGCAGTAGCTTCAGATGCAGCAGCAGAAGCTTCAACAGCAGCAGCGTCAGACGCAGCAACTACTTCAGAAGCAGCAGCTTCAGATGCAGCAGCAGGAGCAGCTTCTTCAGTTTTTTTAGCACAACCAACGAAAGCTAAAGTAGTAGCAACTGCAGCAGCAATAGCGATTTTTTTGAATAACATGGCATCACTCTCTAAAATATGAGATTAAAAAATAACCTGCGTTAGTCTGTTGTGTGCTTTTTATTATGCCTAATTTGAATAGGTATTAAAAATGCATAGAGCAGTCTAACTGGTCTGCGTGTATGCTATCACTGAGTATTTTGAAATGCTACTAGTGACTTTGAAAAAACCGTTAAAAATAGGTGAAAAACGGCCATTTTTTAACAGAAAATAACAATTAAGAGAAAGTTTTATATTGGCGAAATAGCAAATAAACTACTAAAAAGAATAGGGTTTTTTAACATATATTTTTTATAATCATAAACTTGAAAATAAGTTTATATGGAGATCTATCAAATGTTTCTTTGTGTAACTAAAGTCAACCAAATAAAAAGGCCATCGTTATAGATGGCCTTTTCAGTCAAACATTCAACTTAGTTGGATGCTTTACGTTTCATTTGATCGAAGAAATCATCATTGGTTTTGGTTTCTTTCATGCGATCAAGCAAGAATTCCATCGCTGCAAGTTCGTCTTGTGTATGAAGCAATTTACGTAAAATCCAAACTTTACGGAGGTTATCTTCAGACATTAGGCGCTCTTCACGACGTGTACCTGATTTTTTGATGTTCATCGCAGGGAACACACGTTTTTCAGCAATACGACGGTCTAGGGTAATTTCTTGGTTACCTGTACCTTTGAATTCTTCGTAGATCACTTCATCCATCTTACTGCCAGTTTCAATCAACGCAGTTGAGATAATCGTCAGTGAACCACCTTCTTCGATATTACGTGCTGCACCGAAGAAACGTTTTGGACGTTCTAAAGCATGGGCATCCACACCACCAGTAAGAACTTTACCAGATGAAGGGATTACAGTGTTGTAAGCACGTGCTAAACGAGTAATTGAGTCAAGCAAAATCACTACATCTTTTTTGTGTTCAACAAGACGTTTAGCTTTTTCAATCACCATCTCTGCAACTTGAACGTGACGAGCTGGTGATTCATCGAATGTTGAAGCAACCACTTCACCACGAACAGTACGTTCCATTTCTGTTACTTCTTCAGGACGTTCGTCAATCAGAAGGACAATCAAGAAACATTCAGGATTGTTACGAACAATCGACTGAGCGATGTTTTGTAACAACATGGTTTTACCCGCTTTTGGCGGTGCAACGATAATTGAACGTTGACCTTTACCAATCGGAGCAACCAAGTCAACCACACGCGCAGTTAAGTCTTCTGTTGTACCATTACCTAATTCCATTACCAATTGTTCGGTTGGAAATAAAGGTGTTAAGTTTTCGAAAAGAATCTTATTACGTGAGTTTTCGGGTGTGTCGTAGTTAATTTGATTAACTTTTAATAATGCAAAGTAACGTTCGCCTTCTTTAGGTGGACGAATCGTACCTGTAATAGTGTCACCAGTACGAAGGTTGAAGCGACGGATTTGTGATGGGCTCACATAGATATCGTCAGGGCCGGCTAGGTAAGAACCCGCTGCAGAGCGTAAGAAACCAAAGCCGTCCGACAGAATTTCTAGAACGCCATCACCAAAAATCTCTTCGCCGTTCATTGCGTGGCGCTTTAAGATGGCAAAAATAATATCTTGCTTACGGTTACGAGCCATTCCTTCGAGGCCCATAAACTCGGCAATCTTGATGAGTTCGCCAATCGGTTTTTTCTTGAGTTCGGTTAAGTTCATAGGTGGTCAGATAGAATCTAAAATTCTGAGGTACAGGTTGGAAAAGGGAGCAACAAATGTGCCGCGATCATGCAAGAAACGATAGCAATTGGTTTGCACAAAACAATTCAGAGATCTGATTCGTTATATGAAGAGAGATGTGAAAAACAATTCTGTTGCCGAGCGGCATTTTATGTGTTGTGTTGTAAGAAAATGACAGGATTTGAGATCCTTAATTTCTTGAGTAAACAATATAAGAGAGAACACAGCATTTGTCAATTTATCAACCAAAAAAATACGCTGTGTAAAACAGCGTATTTTCGAGTGTTATTATCGAAAAAATATTAGATGTTTTCTTCGATGAAAGCTGTCAATTTAGATTTTGGTGCGGCACCGACTTGGGTTGCTACAACTTCGCCGTTTTTAAACATTAATAATGCAGGAATGTTACGGATGTTGTAGTTTACAGCTGTTTGTTCGCAAGAAGTTACGTCTACTTTAACGATTTTAACTTTGCCTTCAAACTCAGTTGAAAGTACTTCAAGTACAGGTGCAATGGCTTTACAAGGAGCACACCAACCTGCCCAGAAATCTACAAGTACAGGAGTATCAGACTCTAGTACATCGGCTTGGAAGTTTTCATCAGTTGTATTTACGATATTGCCAGACATGGATTTTGCTCCGGAATTAATTTTTAAGTTGACTCTATGTTTATAAGTATTACATAGCCAACTATAACAATGTAGGGGGTTATGTAAATTTTCGACCTGAATGGTCAGTTTGTCTAATGGATGATCACGATGCCGATGATCGTGTATGACTATCATTGCTTCAGATAAAAAATCGATAAGTTCCGCCCGAACTACTCATAAATGGCTTTTAAATTGCATGTATGTGAATTAATCTAAGCACAATTCTGAACAGGTTTTTTTGAATAATGTCTGATTTTTTGATTGATGAAGAATTACTTGCTGCTATCGATATGGGATCGAACAGCTTCCACTTGGCTATCGCACGCGTAGACCATGGTGAAGTGAAAAAAGTTGCATCAATGTCAGAAAAAGTACAGCTTGCCGCAGGTCTAGACGAAAATAAAAATTTGACTGAAGCCGCACAGCAACGAGGATTAGCCTGCCTAGCACGTTTTGTGGGGCGTTTAAATCCTGTACAAGCTAACCGTTTACGTATTGTGGCGACTAATGCCTTGCGTCAAGCAAAAAATGGTCATGAATTTATCCAAAAAGCCGCTGAAATTTTACCAAAACCAATTGAAATCATTGCTGGTCGTGAAGAAGCCCGTCTAATTTATTTAGGGGTTTCACATACTATGGCAAATAGTGGTCGCCGCCTTGTGATTGATATCGGTGGGGGTTCAACAGAGTTGATTATTGGTGAAGAGTTTGAACCGATTCATACAGAATCTGTGCAAATGGGCTGTGTCGCTTTTACCAAAGCGTTTTTTGCTGATGGTGAAATTAACCTGAAAAGTTTTGATAAAGCGGTAAATGCTGCTCGCAAGGAAATCGCAGGCATTGCCAACACTTATAAAGCTGCGGGCTGGGATACTGTTGTCGGTTCAAGTGGCACGATCAAAGCATGTCGTCAGATTTGTGTCAATATGGGCTGGAGCAACGATCAGGAAGAACTGACACGTGACGGTTTATTTAAACTCAAAGATAAATTGCTTAAATATAAGCATGTCAATGAAATGGAATTTGATGGTCTAAAAGAAGACCGTCGAGCAGTTTTGCCAGCCGGCATTGCCATTTTGTATGCAGTCTTTGATGTGCTGAATATCGATAAATTGGTTTATTCTGATGGCGCGTTACGTGAAGGCGTGATGTACGACCTATTGGGACGTTTCCAACATGAAGATGTTCGTGACCGTTCTGTACATGCGTTGATGGGTCGCTACAACGCAGATGTAAAACAAGCTGAGCGTGTGGTAAATACCGCGCAACAACTGTTTAATGGTGTGGCGAGCGCACTGAATTTGACCAGTGATGACAGTGATTTACTGCGTCGTGCCGCGTATTTGCATGAAATTGGTTTAGCGATCAGTCATAGTGGTTACCATCGTCATGGTGCTTATTTACTGCAACATTCGGATATTCCTGGTTTCTCACAAATTGATCAAAATCATTTGTCGCATTTAGTAGCGCATCATCGTCGTAAGTTACGCAGTGACGCGCGCATTGATGTGATGAAAGTCGGTGGTAACAAACTTGTTTACTTATGTCTATTGCTTCGTTTAGCAGTTTTATTAAATCATAGTCGCAGCGATGAGATGCTTCCTGCCATTGAATTAAGCGTGGACAATGCGCAACAATGGCAACTTAGTGTTTCTGGTGATGCCAAACAGTGGCCTTTGTTGGTTGCAGACTTGCATGATGAGCAGGTGCAATTTAAGCATTGGGATATTGAACTGAATATCCAGTCGGAACAATTTATCAATTAAGAGACCAGTTAAGTTAGGGATAATGATCGACCTATGAAAAATAAAGCAGCTCAATCTAAAGCCTGGACTACGGTTCAGATCGCACGTCATCCTGAACGTCCGCAGTTTTTGGATTATGTTGGCGAAATTTTTACAGAGTTCGATGCTTTGCACGGTGACCGCCTATTTGGTGATGACGGCGCGATGATTGGTGGTTTGGCTCGTTTAGATGGTCAGCCTGTGATGATTGTAGGTCAGCACCGTGGTCGTAGTACACGTGAAAAATTACAACATAATTTTGGTATGAGTAACCCCGAAGGTTACCGTAAAGCACAGCGTTTATTGGATATGGCCGAGCGTTTTAATCTGCCAGTCTTTACCTTTATTGATACCATGGGTGCGTACCCAGGTGTGGGTGCAGAAGAGCGTGGTCAGGCCGAAGCGATTGCAACTAGCTTAGCTCAGCTTTCTTCACTCAAAGTGCCTGTAGTGGCAACGGTATTGGGTGAAGGTGGTTCGGGTGGTGCGCTCGGTATTGGCGTGGCTGACCGTGTGATTATGCTATCTCACAGTATTTATTCAGTGATTTCACCTGAAGGCTGTGCATCTATTTTGTGGAAAACTGCAGAGAAAGCAGAACAAGCAAGTGAAGCATTGGCATTGACGGCAGATAAATTGCAGAAGATGGGCATTGTGGAATACGTGGTGGACGAAGCGGAGGGCGCACATTTAAACCCTGAAAAAGTCATGCAGGATTTGAAAGTGGTCTTGAAGCAAGCTCTAGAAGAACTGCAACCAATGGATGCAAACGAACGATGCGAAGCGCGTTATCAGCGTTTAATGAAGTTTGGCAGCGACAATTTAGGGCTGACTGCTTAAGTCAAATTCAGGCGCTGCCTGAACAAAGCCGATTTTTAATAGGATGTAGTGGTGGCATGGATTCCATGTTGCTGCTGCATCTTATGTCGTTTTTGTGCCCTGAAAAAATACGGGTGATTTATATTGATCACCAACTACAAGCGTGTAGTCATGCTTGGGGCGAGTTTGTACGCGCTCAGTGTGCAGCGCTGAATCTTCCATTCATCATACAAAAAGTTCAGGTTGCGCAAGGTAACCTTGAAAATCAAGCCCGCTCAGCCCGCTATCAAGCCTTTGTCGAACATTTACAAGCAGATGAAATATTGGTACTCGCGCATCATCAGCAAGATCAAGCTGAGACACTGATGTTGCGGCTACTTTCAGGTGCCGGTGTCCATGGCCTTGCTGCCATGAAAAAATTCGATGTGCGTGAAGATTTTACATTATGGCGTCCGCTATTAGATCTTTCACGTGAGCAAATTTGCCAATGGGCAGCACAGCTGCATGTGCAAAATATTCAAGACCTCACCAATTTTGATACCGACTATGACCGTGCGTGGAGTCGTGAGATTTTGTGGCCGTTACTCAGCGATCGATTTCCTAAAATGCAGCAAGCCTTGAGTCGAACCAGTTATTTGATGCAAGATGCTGATGAAATTTTATATGAGGTGTTGCAGCAAGATTTAGCGGCCTGTGGTTCATCGCAAATGTTATCTTTGGCTGCTTTACAACAGCTCAGTCAGGCACGTCAGCGTCAGTTGTTATCGCACTGGATGAAAGGTGAGGGGCAATATCGTCCAAGTTTTGAAATGGTACAGCGTTTATTTTCAGAAGTGATTGGCTCACGCGAAGACTCGCAAGCGGCATTACACTGGAATGGGTTTTATTATCTGCGCTTTCAACAGCAACTTCATCGGATTGCCAAAGCGGATTATCTTCAAACTGACCCCATTCAAGAGGTTGAGGTTATAACTTGTGTTGCAGGTCAGTGCCACAAGTTGCCTGCCGGACATTTTGTGATTCAACCCTCAGAGGTTGGCTTATCACCTGAATTATTGGGGCAGCAACTGCAGATTCGCCCACGTCTTGGCGGCGAAAAAATTCATTTGTATGGTCGTGTCGGAAGTTGGCCGTTGAAAAAAGCCATTCAGCAGGCGCAAATTTTTCCATGGCAGCGTCATACTATTCAAATATTAAGCCGAGATAATGTTATGCTAGGCGTCTTTACGCCTCAGGGCTTTTGGTTGGCACAGTCTGAATTTTGTACTCAAGCTGGCTGGCAACCGACATTATCTCTTAACGCTAAATCTGCAATATCGGATCTTCAATCATGAGCGCAATTCTAAATTGTAATATCAGTTTCATTGGTGGCGGCAACATGGCACAGGCTTTAATTGGTGGCCTAATTGCACGTGGTGTCCCGACGACACGTATTACAGTTTCAGATCCCGTAGAAAAAGTACGTGAGCTTTTGGCTGAAAAAGATTTGCATGTGACCGATGATAATGTTGCGGCAATTCGAGATGCTGATATTGTACTTTTTGCCGTTAAACCTCAGGTGTTGGCAAAAGTTTTGGCACCATTACAAGGGTTGCTAGAAGGGAAGTTGGTGATTTCAATTGTTGCAGGTGCAGAAATTGCAACGATTTCAAAACTATTAGGCACAGAGCGTATTGTTCGTGTCATGCCAAACACACCTGCTTTAGTTCAAACCGGTGCGCATGGTTTGTATGCAGGTGAAGCGGTTTCGGCTGAAGATCGTGATCTTGCAAGTCAAGTTTTGGCTTCAACTGGTTTAACACTTTGGGTAAACTCTGAAGCGCAGATTGATGCGGTAACAGCAGTTTCTGGCTCAGGTCCTGCATACTTTTTCTATATGATGGAAAGTATGATCCGTGCAGGAAAAAACATGGGCTTGGATGAAAAAGTGGCTACAGCACTCACCTTGCAAACTGCATTAGGTGCCGCACAAATGGCGATTACCAGTGCCAACAGTCCTGCGGAGTTGCGTAAAAATGTAACTTCTCCAAATGGTACCACACAAGCCGCGATTGAAGTATTTGATCGTGCTCAGATTTCACAAAATATTCAGGCCGCTTTAGCTGCAGCGCAAAAGCGTAGCCAAGAGTTGGCACAAGAGTTAAGCGAAAGCACCAAATAATTCGATTTGATTTAGGAAAGTTCAAGTATGGGCTCTGCTCAAATTTTTGGAATCATTATTAACGTTGCAATTTTGCTCGTATTTTTCCGTTTTTTAATGCAGCTTGCTGCCGTGAGTCCATATAACCCTGTGGTTTTGGCAACAGCAAAAGCAACAAAAATTGTCGACATCTTTAGCCGAATTTTCCCAACTTTGGCCAAAGGTCGAGTGAATACCGCAGCATTGGTGTTGGTGGTGATTCTGTATTTGTTAAAAATGTTTGGTTTGATGTATTTGTCAGGCGTGGCGGTGAATAGTCCATTCCATCTGATCATTATGACCTTTGTGACCATGATTCAGGATTTAATCCGTTTCTGTCGTTACTTAATTTTTGCATCGATTATTTTGAGTTGGGTCGTGATGTTTAGCCAGTCACGTTCGCCTTATATTGAAGTGGTTCAAGAGTTGGCAGAACCGCTACTTGCGCCATTCCGTCGTATTCTTCCAAATATGGGGATGATTGACTTGTCACCAATTTTTGCGATTTTGGCATTGTTGGTTGCGGAAACCATTATGAAGCAAGTCGCAATTGCATTATTGACTGGTCTTTAATCTGAGCTAAGACGAGTTAAATTAAAAAGGACGCCGAGGCGTCCTTTTTTGTGGATTTAATATGTGGTGTAAAACAATAAATATCTACGAGGAGATATCTCACCTCCATCCAACCTTCCTCCTAGAGGGAGAAAGGCGTGAATGAACGTGAATGAGTTAGTGTGCTTCGTCCCAGTTATTACCTTGACCCACTTCCACAATCAGTGGAACGGAAATTTTCAACACAGACTGCATTACTTCAGCCAGTTGGGCAGAGAGTTCGTCGGCAATTGCAGCATCGACTTCAAACACCAATTCATCGTGTACTTGCAGTAACATTTTGGCTTGATCTTTCGGTAAGATTTTATCGACGGCGATCATGGCCAATTTAATAATATCCGCCGCAGAACCTTGTAGCGGCGCATTAATCGCTGCACGTTCAGCGCCTTGTTTCACCATTTTGTTGCTCGCCATAATGTCCGGTGTATACAGACGACGACCTAAAATGGTTTCCACAAAACCTTGTTCACGTGCCACTTGGCGAGTACGTTCCATATATTCTAAAACACCAGGGTAGCGTTGGAAGTATTTACCAATATAGTTACGTGACTCTTCGCGAGTGAAACCCAACTGACGAGTCAAACCGAATTCTGACATGCCATAGAGCAGACCGAAGTTCACCGCTTTGGCTTGACGACGTTGGTTGCTGGTCACTTCATCGAGTGGAATACCCAAAACTTCTGCCGCAGTACGTTTATGTACGTCTTGTCCATGATTGAAGGCATCGACCAAGGCATGATCTTGCGAGAAATGTGCCATTAAACGTAATTCGATTTGCGAGTAATCGGCTGCAAGTAATATGCGACCTTCAGGTGCAATAAAGGCTTTACGGATTTGGCGCCCAATATCTTCACGGACAGGAATGTTTTGTAAGTTGGGATCTGTGGATGATAAACGACCTGTAGCTGTTAACGCTTGGTGATAACTGGTATGCACACGATGTGTGTCATTATTCACTTGCTTTAACAGACCATCGGTATAAGTGCTTTTCAGTTTAGAGAGACCACGATATTCCAAAATTAAATCGGTAATCGGATGATCGATTTTCTCTAGAACACTTTCACTGGTACTGTACTGACCTGTAGAGGTCTTCTTACCGCCTTTTAAACCTAATTTATCAAACAGAATCTCGCCGACTTGTTTAGGCGAGCTGACATTGAAGCTTTGACCCGCAAGATCGGTAATTTCGGTTTCTAAATTTTGAATGGTATTGGCAAATTCCACACCAAGTTGGTCGAGGAATGCCATATCTAGCTCAATGCCGTTTTCTTCCATAGAGGTCAGAACACGGGCAACTGGCATCTCAATATTGTGCAAAATATTGATCAGTTCTGGATGGGCTTGTAACTTTTTATCGAGTACTTCATACAGACGATAGGTCACATGGGCATCTTCAGCGGCATAATGGGCTGCCGTTTCGAGCTCAATTTGGTTAAAGGTCTTTTGTTTTGCGCCTTTGCCGGCCACTTGTTCGAACGTCGTTGTGAGATGACTTAAATACAAACGTGCGACATCATCCATTCCATGACGCGTAGCCACAGAGTTGAGGACATAAGAGGCCAACATGGTATCGAAATACCAACCTGCCAAATGAATGCCATGATTTTCTAAGACATGTGCATCATATTTGAGATGATGACCAATTTTTTGTACGTCATTATCTTCAAGTAAAGGTTTGAGTTGATTCAGAATTGTGTTGCGATCAAGTTGTTGCGGCGCATCTTCATAATCATGCGCAAGCGGCACGTAATAGGCATCTTGTGCATCTAAAGCCACCGAGAAACCTACAATCTGCGCCACGCGGTAGTCAAGGCTAGTGGTTTCGGTATCAAAGGCAAAACGCTTTTCAGTACTTAGACGCTTGAATAACACATCCCAATCTTCTTGGGTCAATACCGTGTGATATCGAGCTTCACCGAGTAAATCATCAACACTGGTTTTGTCCGCTTGATCTTCAGCTTCAGGTGCATTGGCAACAGTCGCCGTGGTGTTGATAGCTTTGGCTGCTTGTTTGTAGGTTGCACCATTGGGGTTGTTCGGATGATCTAATGACTGCAGTTGGTTACGGAATTCTAGTTCAGTATATAAATCACGAAGTGCTGGAATATTTGGATCAGCAAGTTTCAAATCTTCGTATTTAAGGCCCATGTCGAGGTCGCAAACAATGCTCGCCAGTTGGTGGTCAAGAGTAATCCCTTCGACATTGTCTTTAATGTTTTGACCGACTTTACCTTTAATGCTGTCGACATTTTCTAAAATGCCACCAATCGAGCCGTACTCAGTTAAAAGTTTCGCTGCTGTTTTTGCGCCAACACCGGGTACACCACGAATGCCGTCAGAGGCGTCGCCCATCAGCGTGAGGTAGTCAATGATTTGATTCGGCCACACCCCAAATTTTTCAAAAACGCCTTGAACGTCCATCGGTTTGTCTTTGAAGCTGTCTTCTAAAGTGACACGCTCAGTAACGAGCTGCGCCATGTCTTTGTCACCAGTGGAGATCAAAACTTGATGACCGGCTGCTTCAGCGCGTTTGGCTAAAGTTCCGATAATGTCATCGGCTTCAGCACCTGGCAACATATGCAGCGGAATCCCTAGAGCACGAATTAATGCATGAAGATATGGAATTTGTTGTGATAATTCTTCAGGCATGCTTGGACGGTCACCTTTATAAATCGGGGACAATTCATGACGGAAGGTTGGTTCAGGTGTATCGAAAATAACGGCCATGTGCGTCGGTTGGATACGACGCATTAATTTTTGGATGGCAGAAATGGCACCTCGGATTGCATTGGTATGCAAACCGGTTGAAGTGGTTAATGGTGGCAGTGCATGGTAGGCACGAAATAAAAAGTATGAGCCATCGACCAAGACAAATGGTGGCATGGATAATTTCCTAATCCTAAAAACGGTTTTATTGTACGTGATTTTTTGCCCGTACGCTGAGTCTAGATTGTATATGTAACTTACCGAATCACTGATGAATAGTTTTAATCCATCGGTCAGGCTCATGTATCATCAAAACATTCAGGAAAATGACGAAGCAGGTATGCTGAAACAGAATAATGAAATCAAGATGATTTGGTTGATGACGCTGATCATGGTAGGGATCGGGGCATGGTATTTAGATGTCCGAATCCTGAGTTATATCAGTGGTATCGGTTTTATGCTCAGTGTGATGAATTATGTCGATGATTTACAGCATGGCGCTGATGCACTGAGCTCATCAAAACAAGCATTTCAAGTGACATCAAAGGTTCCGTTATATATTGCATCGTTATTAACGGTCGTTGGACTGTTAACAGAATTGGGATATTTGGTTGCGATCGGGATTAGCCTGTGGGTTTATTTTTTTCTGCGTTGGCTGAAACGATTAGAACGTCAGCTGCATCTATTGCAAGGACGTGCGCTTCAGTCGCAATCGTGTCATGTGGCTACTTCAATGTCAGCATCGACAATAGACCGTCCTGAAAATTTTGATTCTGACGATACACCATCTGTACATCCCGCGACTGCAATTGGTACAGCTAGACATCAGGCAACATTCAATTCAACGCCTTCTAATACATCATCCAAGTCTGCACCAAATTTATCCAGTCAAATTCAGCAATGGCTTTTCCAAGGTAATCCCGTGTTAAAAGTGGCGGTACTGGTCTTGGTGATTGGCGTGGTGCTATTACTTAGATTTGCCACAGAGCATTGGCAACTAAGCTTGGCCATGAAGCTGTTGATTGTGAGTTTGATCAGTGCTGGTGTTGTCGGACTAGGATATTGGCTGCAAGCCAAAAATCGAAGTTTTGCCTTAGCGCTAGAAGGTCTAGGTCTTGCAGCGCTGTTTTTGACCTTATTTTTTGCCTATTACAATGCCGTGATTGCGGGCTTTGGCATGGCCTGTGTACTGTATGCAGTGCTTATGGCATTGACGATTTGGCTCAGTTTGAAACAACAGTCGGTAGAACTGGCAATCATGGCAATGCTGATCGCCTATCTTGCGCCATTTACCTTGCCTGTTCGTGATGCAACTGCAACGGAATTCATCGCCTATTATCTTGTGATTAATATTGCTGTTGCGGTCATGAGTACTTTAAGACCGTGGAAATATCTGAATCAAATCGCATTTTTGATGACGGTGATTATGGGTGGTGGATATGCTTTTTACCACGGATACACCACCGAACGTCAGATGATGAGCGTGCTGGTTTTAGCCCACGCTGCGATTTTTATCTGGCTAGGTTTTCGTTTTAGCCAGTTATTGGCGAAACAGGATCTTGCGCATTTTCAACTCAAACCTGCCTTGGATATTGCACTGATTTTTGCTGCACCACTGCTTGCTTATCTGGCATTGTATTTGATGTATTTTGAGGAAACCGTATGGCAGGCGGGGTATAGCTTGCTATTTGCAGCGCTTTTTGCCGCACTGTATAGCATCAGTAAACGTAGTGCTGTGATCCCACTGATTGCACAAAGTTATTTGAGTTTGACCTTAATTTTCTTGGCATTGATTCCACCGATAGTATTGAAAGAGCAGTGGAGTGTGGTCGGTTGGGCAGTTGAAGGTGCATTGATATTTATATATGCCCTATACAAGCAGTCCAATATCAGCCGTTATTTAGGCATGGCGCTCTTGGTGATGGCGGGTTGTTCAAGTCTGTATTATTTGGTTCAACTGCCACATTTCCCTGCACAGATGTATTGGGGCGTGTGTTTGAGCTATTTGGCGGCCATTATCGTGACGCATGCTGTTCCTGCATTTCATAAACAGCTTTCAAGTTCGAGTATTGCCTTTCAATGTGTGCAAATGCTCTCAGCAACTACTATGTTCACCATGTTGCTCTTAGATTGGCTGCAGAGTAGTCATCAATTGGCCTTGAGTTTATTGATTGTCAGTGTGGCCTATCTGTTGGTGAATGAAGGCTTGTTAAAACGAAAAGCTTCGTGGAGTTGGTCCATCATTAAGTGGACCGGTCTAGTGCCTGTTTATGTGATGGGGCTGTACCAAGTTATTTCAGTGAGTGAGAACGGTCAGTTAATTTGGCATTCAACGATGGAGCAGATTTATTTTGCATTCGCTGGGCTGAGCTTGACGCTGCTTTGGCTACGACCATTACTCGGTGTGCGTGAAGAAAAAGAATGGGTCAGTCTCGGAATTTTGAGTAGCTTGGCGTGGACCAGTCTGACGCTGATACCCAGTATGCCGTATATCAGTGTGGTAATTTTGCCGCTGATATTTTGTGCATGGTGTTATTGGCAAGCGCAGCAACCGGTCTGGAAAATGTTTTGGCAGGCTCGCAGTAGCTTGCTTTTAAGTTTGGCTTGGATTATTTGTTCACAACTCTTTAGTCAGCAGGCCTTTGTGGGATATATCTTGCCGATACTGAATCCTTTTGATGCAGTGAGTTTGCTGTTGTTAGCGGCTTTTTTATGGATGTTGAATCAACAGTTAAAAGCTGGTTTAGATCGTAGCTTGGCTGCCGTGTTGAGTGTCCTAGGGCTACTTTGGTTAAGTAGCTATGTTGTGCTCCGTGCCTTACATAGGTATCTGGATACACCTTATAACAGTTTAGACATTTGGAGTGATGCGACCATTCAACTCAGTTTTACCGTGCTGTGGGTGTTATTGGCTTTGGTGAGTATGCGCTTTGCCAGTCAGCGCCAATTACGTTCAGTTTGGCTGCTCGGCGGCAGTATTTTGGTCTTGGTGACGTTGAAATTGGTCTTGCTGGATTTATCTCATGTCGGCACACTCATGCGAGTGATTTCGTTTATGGCGGCAGGTTTTGCCATGCTTTTGATTGCTTATATTGCCCCCATGCCGAATGACAAGATTGAGCCATGATGAAGTTCTTAAAGGTACGAAATCACTAAGCTGTACAGGTCGATGGCTATAATAGTAGATGATAAAAAAACCCTGCACATTTGAAGATATGCAGGGCTTTTCATATCAAGTCTATAAACCATTATTTGAGTTGAGGTTCTCGTTGGATCTCTTGTGCATTGGCATATTGATCGACGTCGGCATTGCTTGCTTGCGTAGAAAGCGGGTGGTCAACAAAACCCATTTTCGGTACAGGAATTTCAATTTTATTTTCTACAAAGGCATTGCGAATCCGTTCCTGCATTTCATCACGGACTTTTAGGAAATTCTCTCTTTGACACCAAATAGCAAAAAGCAGCTCAATGGAAGATTCACGAAAGGCAGTGACGGTCACGGCAGGTTTAGGATCGGCCAAGACCAATGGATATTTACTGACGGCATCTAATAAAACTTCACGGACTTTGATGATGTCTTCATGAAAGTTAATTGCAAGGGTAATTGGAATGCGCCGTATTGGAAACTTAGACAGGTTATGTACAGGTGCCCGAATCAGTTGTTCATTCGGCAAACGGACATAGACATTGTCCTGCGTGAGTAATTTGACCGACAGTAAATCAATCGAGATTACTTCACCTTCAATGGTATGCCCGCGAATCAGTGTCAATTGAATGGTATCACCAACCTCAAAAGACCCTTCACCGATCAAGAACATCCCGCTGATCAGGTTGGATGCGGACGTTTGCGAGGCAAAACCCAGTGCGACCGTTAAAATACCTGCTGCACCCAAGAAGACGCTGAGTTTAAAGCCGGCTTCTTTTAAACTGGCCATCACAAAGATTAAAAAGATGAAATAGAAAATCCCGCGACGCCAAACCAACTGCTGATGAGCATTGAAACGCATACCCACAGTGCGGATAAAGGTGTTTGAGATAAAACGTGCAATCAGAAAGCCGATGACTGCCAATAAAACAGCCACCAATAATTCTGTCAGCCGATCAGTATTGAGATTGGCGACCATTCCTTTTAGGCTGCTGGTAATTTCTGTCGAAATATTTAAATCTGCCATGGCTCACCGTTAGAAAAATGAATCAAACATATTGAACAGCACATTGGCTGACTCGCGTGGCGGATGTAGATAAACAACGTCACCTGCTTGTGGCGGTGTACGGTTTTCAATTTTGACCCGCGGCGGTTTGTCATGACCTTCATGCACGACTCGAATTTGTGAAGTCCATAAACGTCCTGTACTTTCACTATAAAATAATGGCAAAGCCGGTACAGGGACATTCATACGGTCAAAACGAATCTGTTGATTACTCACGTTATGAAACTCAATAGGGGTTACTGCACGAAAAGCACGAGGTTTGAGTTGTTTAAGTTCTGTACGACCATCAACTGCTGTGGCATAGCAAATTTCACCCATTCGATGGTTCGGACCAAACCAGGTATCTTTTGGTAGAATCACAGGTATATCAAACAAAGGTTCTCTAAGACCTTCGACAAAGCCAGCAATCCACAGCGGTGTGCTGATATACAGCGTTCCGCGCTGTCCCGCTGGAATATAAATCGGATCGACCGGTTTAATCACCACAGACCGATCTGCCAAACGTGGCATGATTTGAATTTTGTCATGCGTCTGGCGGAACATATAACGTTCCATTTTAATGGGTTGTGGAAAACCAAATTCAGGGTCTTGTATCGGATGCCATTGCTGCTCATAGTCAAACTGAAAGGTCGGGCGATGGTATTCCATACGCCACTCTTGCATGCCGCGCGTCACACGAAACAATAAAGACCCAAACTGCCAACTGCGCGGGTGATTCAGTTCAAATTGATATTCCCCCCACCATTTACGTTTTGGGGATTCCTTTTCAGTCAAATCATTTTCTAATGGCAATGCGTATATCCCTTGTCCTGATAAATCCTAAAAACAGACTTCACGCTGTCAGATGCTTAGAGTACACTCAAAACAACTTTTTTCATCATTATAATGCGTGATGCAAGTACTTAAACAATTACAAATACCATATAGTTTTGCCAAACGTCATGGCGTATTGCTTCGATATGAGGGTGATCAAGCTTTTATTGTGCGTCGTGACAGCACGCCACTACTGGCTTTGCAAGAAGCACGTCGCTATTTAGGGCATCCTGCACAATATCAATTATGTAGTGAGCAAGAGTTTAATCAATTACTCAGTGCAAGCTTTGCCGGAGACACCGGTGAGTCTCAACAAGTGGCAGCGGGTCTGGAAGATCATCCTGATTTACTTAGCCTTGCGGACTCTGTGCCAGAAGCTGAAGATTTGATGGATCAGGAAGATGATGCGCCGATTGTACGCTTAATCAATGCTTTATTGTCGGAAGCAATTCGTGTTGGAGCTTCAGATATTCATATCGAATCTTTTGAAAAAAAGCTGTCTGTCCGCTTACGTGTTGATGGTCAATTACGTGAAATTGTGCAGCCTCGTCGTGAACTTGCGCCATTGTTGGTGTCACGGATCAAAGTCATGGCCAAACTCGATATTGCAGAAAAGCGAATTCCACAAGATGGTCGTATTTCTCTGCGTTTGGCGGGCCGTGAAGTCGATGTTCGTGTATCAACCTTACCGTCTTCGTATGGTGAGCGTGTGGTGATGCGTTTACTCGATAAGCAAGCTGGGCGTTTAAATATGACCCATTTGGGCTTGATGCAACATGACTATGATCGACTGAAACAACTGGTGCATCGTCCGCATGGCATTATTCTTGTGACTGGGCCGACAGGCTCGGGTAAAACCACCACTTTATATGCGGCATTGTCCGACCTGAATGACGGCTCAAAAAATATTTTAACCGCTGAAGACCCAATCGAATATCAACTGGAAGGTATTGGGCAGACTCAGGTCAACACCAAAGTGGATATGACTTTTGCCCGGGCTTTAAAAGCCATGCTGCGACAGGATCCAGATGTGGTGATGGTGGGTGAGATTCGTGATTTGGAAACAGCAGAAATTGCCGTGCAAGCATCCCTTACGGGTCATTTAGTCCTTTCAACCTTGCATACCAATACCGCGATTGGTGCAGTAACGCGTTTAAAAGACATGGGGATTGAGCCGTTTTTACTTGCCAGTTCTTTAATTGGTGTGATTGCCCAGCGCTTGGTTCGTACCTTATGTCCACGTTGTGCAACATGGCATGAAGCGGATGCTTTTGAAACAGAAATTTTCCGCCATTTAGATGTCGGCACTGAACTGAAGTTACCGCAACCCAAAGGTTGTGAGCACTGTTCACATACCGGATTTATCGGGCGTACTGCCATTTATGAAATTGTCCCGGTCGATGATCAAATGCGCCGTCTAGTGCATGGCAATGCTGCGGAATATGAAATTGAAACCTATGCGCGTAAACAGTCGGGTTCTATTCGGGATGATGGTTTGCGCAAAGTGTTGGCCGGTAAAACCACATTGGAAGAAGTGCTTCGAGTCACCAATGAAGCGGCGGAGTAGAGAGTTTTTCTGTAATTTTTAAATATAAGATGTACTTATAAAGTGCATCTTATATTTTGGTAGGTATGAAATTAGCTTATTTTTCTAAAATCTCTTTTATTTCCATTTCTAATCTTTCATAGAATTGATCTAAAGTCATATTCTTATAAAATTTATTTCTATTTACATAGGGTAAAGCTTCCTGTACCAATTGATTATATAAAGGATCATTAACATGCTTCGCCAAGACTAAACGAGAGATAGCACCTAGCCCTGTAATATATTCTTTTTCATCTCCATGATTCAGCCATTGGTTTAATGTTTCTATATCTTTATGTTTTTCTGCATCATAAATTAAAAAGTCATAGAGCTGATTTAATATATGTTGTAGTTCTTTGGGATTATTAAAATGGCTAGCCTCGCCCTCAATACCATGAATATTTGGAAAATATTGTAGGGTTTTATCATTTATGTGGTGTGTTCTAAATATTTTGATTGCTTTATCTAGTGTAACTTGTACGTAACTTGCCAAACTTAATTCACTATAAGCAAGAACATTTTTTTTTCTTGAACATAGAATAAAAATACTTTCATATATATTTGAATTTATATCCCTATAGAGATTATCTGAAGTAGGATATTGATGCTTTTTTTCTATTTTTGTAAATTTTAATTTATTATAATTTGACTCTAACCATTGGTAAGCGAATCTACTCAATTTATCACTATTTGATGGAACTGCTTTAAATTGTAATAACTGTTCTTTAGTCACTGCTTGAACGGCATTCAACATTTGCTCAATGCTTTTTTGGTCAGGAAAAATAACATCCCGACTGAAAAACACATAATGCTTTGCATCAAAAGCAACGAGATTATGCTTGCGCAATGTTTCGACCAATATTTTATAAAGGTATTTACTTTTTTCCTGCAAATATTCAATCACAAAAACATTCGTAGAAAAGTTAAAGAAGCCCTTTACATTACTAAAGAACTGGATAATTTCTTCATCGAAATTTTCTGCAAGTTCAGGATTAGTCACAATACTTTCAACTTCAATGAGCCAATTTTTCAGATTTTCTGTAAAACCTAAATCTTGAGGATTGGTTGCAAAATATTCTGCCTGTTCTAATGTAGAAATTGTTGTTTGAAAATGATGCTGTTCAGCATCCCATACATAAAATAACGCAGACATTTCTTATAAACTCGGTTTTAATTATTCGTCTTATCTTATTTATGTTTGAAATATAAGGCTATATTTTTTATAAAATTTATTTTGATAATTTAGGAAGCTACCCTAAAACATTTTGTTTTAGGGTAGGAGTTCATCAGGTAATCGCATTTAACGTTACATTGATATTGCCACGTGTTGCATTGGAATAAGGGCAGACAATATGTGCAGCATCGACCAGTTTTTGGGCTTCTGCCTGATCCATCCCTTCTAAATGAATATTTAAGGTCACTTCAATACCGAAACCGGTCGGGATCGGACCAATACCAACTTCACCTTCAATATAGGCATCTTGAGATATATTTAATTTATCGCGGTTGGCAACAAATTTCATCGCACCTAAAAAACACGCTGAATAACCAGCGGCGAAGAGTTGTTCAGGATTCGTACCATTACCTGTACCCCCCATAATTTTCGGCACAGCCAATTGAACATCTAAATGACCATCGGATGTCGTTGCACGACCATCACGACCACCAGTGGCTTTTGCATGGGCTGTATAAACTGCTTTTTCTAAAGTCATTTTTCTAATCCCTCAGATGATGGTTCAAAATCATATCGTGGGGGATTTTGTTTAAATAATATTCAGTTTTTTTGTAATTTTATACAGAGTGAAAATCAATATTGAACCAAAACACGGTGCTGCATCAGTGGCATTGATGCACGAATCTGCTGCTGTTCGTCTAAGTCAAAAGGAAATGTGAGTAGTTGAGCGCCTTCTTCTGCGGTGATTGCTAAAATTTGACCACGGCTGTTGCTTGCTCCAGCATGACCCCAAGTTTGACGCTTTTCACCATGCCAGCCTTGTTGTGCGGCACCTAATACAGCACATTGACTATCCATGGCACGAGCTTGCAGTAACAACTGCCAGTGCATTTCACCCGTGGTATAAGTAAAAGCTGCAGGCGCCGTTAAAATGTTTGCACCTTGGCTACGAAGTTTCAAAGCCAGTTCAGGAAAGCGCAAGTCGTAGCACACCATCAGGCCAATATTGCCAAAAGGTGTTGTTGCAACTACGGTTTCAGTACCAGGTTCAAAAAATTTTGATTCTTGATAGCCACCGACAGCGTCACCAACTTGCACATCAAATAAATGAATTTTGTCATAACGTGCTTCGGTATGTTCAGGGCTGATACACAGGCTAACAGTACGGACACGGCCATCTTGAATGATTGAACCATCTGGACGATAAGGGCATGGGAGTGTGCCCGCAACAATCCAAAGTTGATAACGATGTGCGAGTTGTTCTAGTCGCTGCTGAATACTTTCAAATTGCGCCGCGGTTTCGCGTTGTTTACCTGCGGCAAAGCAGACAAAATTTTCAGGAAATACAATGAGACTCGCACCTTGAGCCTGACATTGTTGCATCAATGACTCGATCACTTTGAAGTTATCTTCAATGTCATTTTGAGAATTCATTTGTGCAACGGAAAGTAAAGTCATGCGAAGAGGGTCTCTGCTGTGATTAACCTAAATTAGACATTTTGCTGCTTGGGTTGCTCTAGATTATCCTGCTCTTTTTGCAGTTGTTTGACCAAAGGCTCAAACATATTTTGGTTGCTATCATTCAGTTTCATCAGCGTTTTGTGTGCATCTAAAACCGTATTCAGCATATTGCTATGGGTAATGTGTTCTTCCATAAGTGCGCGAGTGCATACACTTGGATCACCACAATAATTCAAAATAACAAACACTTGACCTAAACCCATGCTATTGGCAAGCGTTGTGATATCAGAGTTTGTAGACAACATTACCGCTTGGATATGGTGAACTTGTTTGAGCTTCAAACCCAGTTTCGCCAAAATGCCAAGAACAGTACTATCGATAAATGTCGTTTGGGTTAAATCAACGATTGCACCGACGACATTTTGTTGCTGTTCAATTTTGTTTAATAACTTGTCTAGACTAATACAAGATTGGGCACGCACTTCGCCAATAAGCTTAAAAATATGCGTTCCGTTCAAGCTTGCATATTCAACATGACCTGTTGACATATAAATGCCATTTGCAGAGAAGGATAGTAAATTATCCCATAGGGGCACAGCTTACTCAAGTAGCCGAGTATGATCAGAAAGTCGTATTTGGTTTAAGTAATTGATTTCGTGATTAATTGATTCGACGTAAACTTAGGATGGCAATGTCGTCAGCAACATGGTCTGGTGCTTGAAATGATTGATTTTGCAAGTGATAAACCAATTGACCTAGCTGTTCATTCAATCCACCGTCAAAAGGTTCAAGTGCGCCATCCGAGCAAATTACAAAGCGCGAATAACGATTTAAGGTAAATTCAAACTCTTCCACTTCTAGGTCTTCAGTTAAGCCGAGTGGGAAGCTACTGGTGTTTAAAATTCTTGCGGGAAGACCAGGTTCAAATAAAATGGCCGGCGGATAATGCCCTGCACTAGACCATTTCAAGACATGCGTATCGAGATTGAGTATCCCCGCAATCATGGTAATGTGCTTTTCAATATTTTCTTGAACCAACATACCATTGAGTTTTTTGATCAACTCTCTTGGGGTTTTTGAACGACCGTGAAAAGCAGCCATCCATGAGGTTAGTAAACTACTCGTTACCCCATGACCAGACACATCTGCGAGATAAAACATGATTTCTTTATCGCTGATTTTCCAGTAATCGTACCAATCACCCGATAAATAAGCAGAAGGTTGGAAGAATGTTTCAACTTTATAATTGTGGAGTTCGATTGGATTTGGCAGTAAGCGTTTTTGCAAATCTGCAGCAGAAGGGAGGTCGCGGCTGTCTTGATTGCGTTTGTATTGCGCATCAATTTTAGTGAGTGCTGCTTGGAGGTTAGTTGGAATATGATCCCAAACCCATCCTGCTAAAGCGCCTTGTTGCCAAGCTTGAGCCAATGCAGCACCTTCATGCTCAAAAGCGAGCACAATGGTGGGAAGTGTCCATTGGTGATTTAAAAAGTCGGCAACATCAGCAATTGCAATGATCGTTGGATCATACAAGTCTAGATCTTCAATGTTAATCATTTGTACGCTAGGAAGCGCATCAAGTACCTGATCTAAATATGGAATATCACGAGTAGGTTGAATGAAATACATAAAGAATTAGATGAATCCTTCGATAGACAATAAGTGTACTATAGCAAGCTAATGATGGCTGGAGGGAAAAACCACACCAGCCAATTGAAAAATTTTATTTATTCAGTTGTTACCGTGTCAGTTTCATCTGAACTTGTGTCATCAATGAAATCGCTAGAATCATCAGATGAAACATCTGTTGAATTATCTTCAGATTCATCAATATCGTCATCTTCTTCATCAATAAATAAGTTTTCTTCAGCAATCCCTTTTTTCTCGGCAATAGAATAGTTCAGGCGTTGCAAATAGATGTCACGAATTTGAGCGTATTTATCGCCTTGCAATACACCTTCGATATCCAGTAATTGAGCGCGAGTATCGATTCCACGTAAAGTTTGCTCAGACCAGTAAGCTACATCATGACCATCAAGCATATATTTCTGTGGACGTCCTTGACTATCTACAGCTAGACCAACGGTTTGGCGCAATGTGCTTGGGCCAAGCACTGGTAGAACAATATAAGGACCAGAAGGAATACCGTAATATCCTAAAGTTGCACCAAAATTTTCATCTTCGGTTTCTAGGCCTAGGCGACTCGCAGGGTCAGCAAAGCCTAAAGTTGTCAGTGTATTAACAGTAAAGCGACCTAGACTTTTTGCGGCACGTGTCGGTCGTCCTTGGATGAGTTGGTTAAACGCATTCCAAGGTTCGCCTAAATTTTTACGGAATAAACGATAAGATTCACGAATATCCTTTGGAGTTTTTGCGACATATTGCACAGCAGCAGGGCGGGCAATATGGACATCTAAATAATCATTAAATGCGTAAACTTTCCGGTTGATCGGTTGGAAAGGGTCTTTATCTTCTTCTGATTGTGCTGCATTGGCATTTACAGATAATTTTTTTGCAACTTCAGATGACTTGACCATCGCAGCATGCGCAAGTTGTTGTGTTTTTGATTTATTGGCAGCTTCTGAGTCTTGAGCAACAGGTGCTGAAGCCTCGTCATTTGCAAATACAGGTGTTGTTACGACAAGTGACAATAATCCTGCATATAAAAAAGAAGTTTGGCGCATATATAGTCCTGACGCTTTTAGCGCGGCAAAATGTTTGCCGTATAATAAGTAAAAACGTTCAAATAATCTTGATTTATTACTATTAAACCAAATTTGATCAAAATATGAATGAAAAAATGTAATTTGAGCGAAAAATGTGCGCTCAAAATAATTATTTAAAAAAAGGTGTTGCGTTGGATCAGAAATGCTGTAGAATGCACATCCATCGGCGGTGATGAAGATTAAAACTTCTGATAAAACAATGACTTGGTTGAATTGATTAAGTTGGGTTTTATTTGATAAGTTTAAAAATAATTTAAATTACCGGTTGACTCTTTAGAAATAAAGAGTAATATAGCCGACCTAGCTTGCTGGTGACGAACCAACAAGAAGATCATTAAGAGATTATGAAGAACAACTTGTGTGGATTTTTACTGGTTGATCAATCGAAAATATTTCATTGATTGATGGTAGAAATTACTCGAAGTTTATTTGAGCAAATTTTTGTCAGTAATTGATGAGCCAAGATTGGTACACTATATGTACTATTGATTTTAAACTGAAGAGTTTGATCATGGCTCAGATTGAACGCTGGCGGCAGGCTTAACACATGCAAGTCGAGCGGGAATAGGTAGCTTGCTACCGATTTCTAGCGGCGGACGGGTGAGT
>NZ_VPBO01000017.1:0-95319 GCF_013418655.1 Acinetobacter sp. YH12128
TTAGAGGAATTGCCACAAGATACGATAAGCTAAAACGTAACTATCAAAGCGCTGTTGCTTTAGCTTGTATATTTATATGGTTGCCTCTTTAGCTCAATTTATCGGCTGTAAATGTCAACACACCCTACTTTTATGTGCGTAACATTAGTTAGTATTTAAGGTAGCAGAAAACCTTAGATCGGTTTAATCATTGCGTTGTTGTACAACTATAGCGACTTCTTCAGGTTCAATTTTCTGAATCTTTTTCCCAAAACTACGCAGCCACCATGTTAACTGAGAGGTAAATGGTACTGTTGCACTAACTTCAACCCAGCCATCTTCGGTTTTTTGAATCACTTGATCTTTACTTAGCTGACTTTCTTCAAAATAAACTGCTTCTGATTCCGACATGGTTAATTTGAGTTGAATCATTTCAGTCGGCTTATTGAAGTCCACGCGGAAACCAAGCGCTCCAGAGTCAATATAGGCATCAATATCAAAATCGACAGGATGTAATGCACGTGAATTTAAGACCGTAGCTGATTTAAAACGATGTAAAGCAAAGGTTTGGATGTCCGTTTTGTCATGACGGGTGCATACCAAATAAATAATCGCACCTTTTTGGACCAACGCCAGTGGATTTAAAATATAGGTCTTTTCTTCGCTTTGTTGTCCACGACCTTGATATAGACATTCAAGTTGTTTGTCTTGTAGTAAGCCTTCATAAATCGATTGCTGTGCAGCTTTTTCAACCACAGGAGGAATTAATGGCTGAGTTGCTGGTACGATACGCACGCGGTTAATCCACTGACGGACATTATTTTGCGACGACAGACTTCGACGTGCGAGGTCAAACCAAGGATTCATTTCTTCAATTAAGCTCGGTGGAAGCAAATGCTTTAGATGCTCCTCCACCATCATAAAGGTGACCGCTTGCGAGCTGGTCATATGTGGCAAGCTTTGAATCGGTGCATCTGAACGCCAACGCCATCCTTGCGGAGTTGTTTTACTGCTTTCGATCGGGAAGCGCAGAGAAATTTGATTTAAATCGCGCTGAATGGTGCGTAGGCTGATATCAATACCTTCACGGTTCAGTATTTCTTGTAATTCACGGGTACCCATCCACTTACCTGTGGACAGCCGTGAAAGAATTTGCCACTGACGATAGAGGCTGTTCGACGTTTCTTTTTCTTGTGAAGACATAATCTAGTGCTTGAACTTGGACTTAAATGAATAAAATGATGCTGTGGGACACAATAAGAAATCTTCCTGCGTTAAGCAAGTCTTCATCTGAAAAAACTAAGATGATTTTAATAACGCAATTTGACACAACTTGAGCAGTTACATGCTGTACCACTTTGTAAAAATGATGCATAAATAATCAAAGAGAAGCAGCATATGTATTGATGGCATATATATTGCTTTATCTTATTTACAAAACATGACAAAAACATGGAGTTGCTATGCTGAAAGAAAATCGTAATACAACTTCAAATGGAATTGAGGGTTATGAGGCAAAGTTGGTTAATACTTCTGTCTCTACATTAAAAATTTTACCACTTGCTCGAGGATATGCGCTGTTTAATCAATTCAATTCGGATTTTTTTAATGAAATGCGCGACAGCAAAACGGTAGCTAAAGAATCATGCCAACGGATAGAGCAGTGGTTATCACAGCATACGCTTGATGAATTGAAGCAACTAAATCAGGTTGCAAAACAACATTTTCTCTATGAAGGCATTACTTTTACAGTGTATGGCGAAGATGAGGGCATTGAACGCACCATACCTTATGATCTTATTCCGCGTGTGATTGCACGAAAGGAATGGAATAATTTATCTCTAGGCTGCGCACAGCGCGTGAAAGCACTCAATCTGTTTTTACATGATGTCTATCATCAACAAGATATTTTAAAAGCAGGAATTATTCCTGAACTGCAAGTCTTAACCCATGAAGCCTATTTGCCACAAATGTATATGCATGGGCTAAAAGGTAAAATTTATAGCCAAATCAGTGGCATTGATATCATCCGAGATCAATCAGGCGAATTTTACGTCCTTGAGGATAATCTTAGAACACCGTCTGGTGTGTCGTATATGCTAGAAAGCCGTAAGATCAGTCAAAAACTGATGCCTGAACTTTGCCAGCAAAGCAACATCATGGGGATTGAGCAGTATCCGCAGCTTTTACGTGAAATTCTTGCAGAAAATGCCTACGTCGATAACCCGTTTATCGTGGTTTTAACCCCAGGGAGTTTTAACAGTGCTTATTATGAACATGCTTTTTTGGCAAGGGAGATGGATGTACCCTTAGTGACATCGCGTGACCTTTATGTAGAAAACGATAAGGTTTATGTGAAAACCATTAAAGGCCGACAACAGGTTGATGTAATTTATCGTCGTGTGGATGATGCTTTTCTCGATCCATTATGTTTCAAACCTGACAGTACTTTGGGCGTAGCAGGGCTCATGTCAGCGTATATGCAACATAATGTGGTCATTGCAAATGCACCGGGAACAGGCGTAGCAGATGATAAATCGATTTATCCATATGTGGATAAAATGATTCATTTCTATTTAGGCGAACAAGCGATCCTGAAAAATGTGCCGACCTATCAATGTCGTGAGCAGAACGAATTGGATTATGTGCTCTCGAATATCGAAAAATTGGTGGTCAAAGAAGCGCAGGGTTCAGGTGGTTACGGCATGCTGATCGGTCCACAAGCTTCTTTACAAGAATTAAATAGCTTTAAAGATAAAGTGGCCGCAGCACCACATTTATATATTGCACAGCCGACTTTAAATTTATCTGTCAGCCCAACCCTAAGTGAGGCGGGTGTTTCGGAACGCCATATCGATTTACGCCCATTTGTACTGAGTTCACCATATCGAACTGAAATTGTACCGGGTGGCTTAACTCGTGTCGCGATGCAAGCAGGTTCATTGGTAGTGAATTCTTCTCAAGGCGGCGGCATTAAAGATACGTGGGTAGTAGACGATTTACGCTCATAGCACTCCAGTGAAGGAGCAAAACATGATTTTATTAAACAGTAATGCAGAACATATTTTTTGGTTGGGGCGTTATTTAGCACGTACTCAATATTTATGCAGTATTTTCCCTTTTCAAGATGTTGATACGGCATTGAGCTATGCACACGCTTTTTGTTTGCCAGCATTTGATGCCGACTCAATGAATGAGTTAGTTTTAAATGCGGAGCAGCCGGCGTCATTTTCCAGCCAATTTCAATATGCGCAAAGTAATATTCAGGACTTAAGGGGTGTACTTTCAGCAAAAAGTTATGCAGAACTCAGCCGTTTAATTCGTAATGCGAGTGATAACCCAGGTTATATCTGTGACGTGGTAACAGATTGCCAAGATGTTTTAGAGTCCGAATCTGAAGATGTATTTTTATTTTTTAGTTTAGGACAAGCCATAGAGCAGCTTGATCGCCAGTTACGCATGCAGCAGGACATTCAACACACCCTAGCGAAGATTGAACATATTGTCATGGCTTTGGTTCAGTTTGGATGGGAAAGCGTGCAAGAGGCATGGTTGGCACTTAAACAGCAGCCGAATAGCCAAAACTTCTACCATTTCAGTGATCATATCCAAAATATGTTTGAGGTGGCTGTATGAGGCTCATGATCAACCATCAGACCCATTATGTTTACACTGATGTGGTAAACAGAAGCATTCAATATATCAAAATGACCCCGTCCACCAATGCACACCAACAGGTGCAAAATTGGGATGTGAGTGTGCCGGGGCAGCGTGATATGCAATTGGATACTTTTGGTAATGTGTGGTTGACCACAACTCAGCGCGAACCTTATCTGCAAATGACCATTATGGCGCAGGGCATCGTAGAGATGAATTTGAATTCAACAGATTCAAATTCAGATGATTTAAACCCGAAATTGTTTTTACAGCCAACGCCGAGTACGCAGTACGATATTCACATGAAAAGTTTTGCCGATTGCTATGTCCCTCGTATCAATCGTGCCAATCTGATTCGTTTGGCTGAAGCGATATTGGCGCATATTCCCTATGTATCGAATCAAACATCGGTACATACTTCAGCGATTGATGCTTTTCATCATAAGCAAGGGGTATGTCAGGATCATAGCCATGTCATGATCGCAATGTGTCGCTATTTGGGTATTCCTGCACGTTATATTTCTGGGTATTTATTTGTGCCGAATAGTAGCCACCTTGCCAGTCACGCTTGGGTAGAAGTCTATATCGAAAATAAATGGTATTGTTTTGATGTCAGTAATCAGCTATTTACACCACAATCACATATTTATGTTGCGATTGGGCGGGACTACTGGGATGTAGCTCCAGTTCGAGGCGTTCGTGATAAAGGTGGTACTGAGTCAATGAGCTCAATTGTACAAGTGTTGAGTTGTTAATCATTTGAGGGATAAAAATGACCTATTGTTGTGCATTACGATTAAAAGATGGCATGGTGTTTGTCAGTGATACACGTACAAATGCAGGAGTTGACCATATTTCAGTTTTTCGTAAACTTTATACCTTTGGTATTGCGGGTGAGCGATTTATTACCATCCAAACCTCTGGAAATTTAGCCACAACACAAGCGGTCATCGGGCATTTACAAAATCAGCTAGAGGTCAAACAAGAGCCGAATTTATATAGTGTAAATACGATGTTCGAAGTGGCTGAATTGGTCGGGCATACCTTAAAAAAAGTTATCTCTGATGTCACCTCAGATATTTTAGAACAAAGTAATTATTACTGTAGTTTATTAGTAGGTGGTCAAATTGGTAGCGCTGATATGCAGCTATATAATATCTATCCGCAAGGTAATTTTATTTGTGCGACACCGGATACCCCATATTTTCAAATTGGAGAAAGTAAATATGGTAAGCCGATACTCGACCGAACTTTGCGTTACGATATGCCACTCGATGAAGCAATGCGTTGTAGCTTAATTTCTTTTGATTCAACGATACGCTCAAATGTATCTGTAGGTATGCCTTTAGATGCTTTGGTTTATAAAAAGGACAGTTTAGAAATACCAAATGGTAAGCGCATTTATGAAGAGGACCCATATTTCACCATGATCAGTAAAGGCTGGTCAGAAGCATTGCGTCAGGGTTTGATTGAATTGGCAAAACCAACAGCTGACTATTTTCAATAACCATTTGATCAACAAATCGATCAATTTAAAAAGTGAATAAAAAAAGCGAGATAAAAAAAAGCCCAGATTTGATCTGGGCTTTTTGATTTGGCGTAATTAAGCTAATTTACGTACAGGGCGCGCGCTCATACGGCATAATAATTCATAGCCAATGGTTCCGTTCGCTTCTGCAACGTCATCAACCAGACGATCTTTGCCCCAAAGCTCAACTTCAGTGCCTATCGGTGCATGCATACCGGTGATATCAATCGCAATCATATCCATGGCAACACGGCCAATCACACGCGTTTTCTGTCCATGGATGGATACATAGTTTTGTTTAGGGAAGGCACGTGGATAACCGTCACCATAACCAATCGACACAATCGCAAGATTCATTTCTTGTTCTGCAACGAAAGTCGATCCATAACCCACAGATTCACCAGCTTGAATGGTATTTAAAGCAATCACTTCAGCGGTAAAGGTCATCACCGGTTTAAGATCTAATGCTTCTACAGAACGGTCTGAGAAAGGTGTCGCGCCATATAGCATGATGCCTGGGCGAACAAAATCAAAATTCAGTTCTGGCCATTTGAAAATCGCAGCCGAGTTACAGCACGAACCCATGATTGGCGCACAAGCTTCTTTTACGTGTAAGAATTGTTCACGTTGTTGGTCATTTAAAGGATGATTTTCTGCGTCGGCATTGGCAAAGTGCATCGCCAGTACGCAAGTAAAACCTTCCGCCTTTAATGCATTGATGACATCAATAATTTCAGGCACTTTAAAGCCTAAACGGTTCATACCGCTGTTGAGTTTGACCCAAACTTTTAGACCTTGAGCGATATAGGCATCTTTATGCGCACGTAACCAATCTAGTTGTTGCTGATGATGCACTACACATTCAATTTTTTTATCGATGATAATTTGCATTTCATTATCTGAGAAAATACCTTCAATCAACGTAATGGGTTGTTCATAACCCAACTCACGAATTTCTAAGGCTTCTTCTAGGCAAGCAACACCGAAGGCATCACTGTCTTTTAAGGCTGCTAAGCAGTCTTTAACTCCATGTCCATAAGCATTGGCTTTCACCATGCTTACAATTTTAGCGGTTGGGGCAAGTTGTTTGACACGGTTTAAATTATATTGAAGTGCTTGTTGATCAATATAAACTGTAGCTTGGCGCACCCTAAATACTCCTACAGGGTCGATGAATTAATGGATGATAAAGAGTCTTTACTCTTCATCATCATACTGAGCATAAAACTCAGGGGAGAGGTTACTAAATTTTGTGTATTGACCTTCGAAGGCAAGACGCACAGTACCAATTGGACCGTTACGCTGTTTACCAATAATAATTTCTGCAGTACCTGCTTCTTTAGACTCTTTGTTATAAACCTCGTCGCGGTAAATAAACATGATCAAATCGGCATCCTGCTCGATCGCACCCGATTCACGTAAGTCGGACATCACTGGGCGTTTATTAGGGCGGTTTTCCAGTGATCGGTTCAACTGAGACAGTGCAATTACAGGGCAGTGCATTTCTTTAGCCAGTGCCTTTAAGCTTCGGGAAATTTCCGAGATCTCGCCAACACGGTTATCGCCCATACCGGGTACTTTCATAAGCTGCAAGTAATCTACCATGATACAGCCGAGTTTACCGCCATGCATTTTTGCAATGCGTCGCGCACGGGCACGTACTTCCGTTGGAGGAAGTGCAGATGAGTCATCGATATACAAATTCTTTTCTTGGAGATGCACAATGGTACTGGTGACTTTTGACCATTCATCAGCATCCATTTTACCTGCACGTAAATGCCCTTGGTGTACACGACCGAATGAGGATATCAAACGCATGGCAATTGAGTCTGCAGGCATCTCCATGGAATAAACCAGAGCGGGCAGGTTGTTATTAAACAGCACGCTTTCAACCAAGTTCATGGCAAAAGTAGTTTTACCCATCGATGGACGAGCCGCTACAATAATCAAATCGCCTGCTTGCATACCTGAGGTTTTATTATCAAGTTCAACAAATCCAGTAGTTAAACCCGTGATACTACCTTCAGTTTGTGAAAGTTCATTCAACTTATCAAAAACACTGGCAACGACAGAGTTAATGGCTTTAGGGCCTTGTGCTTTGGCGTTATTGTTGTGTTGTTCGGCAATCGAGAAAATATTGGTTTCTGCTAGATCTAAAATTTCACTGACCGTACGACCTTTGGTGTCATAGGCATTTTGTAAAATCTCCGAGCTGACTTTAATCATGCTGCGTAAAGTGGAAAATTCTTTAATTTTTGCAGCATAAGTTTCAAGGTTATAGAAACTTGAAGGTGAATCTGACATGAGTTGCATCAGATATTCTTCGCCACCTGCAGCATCGAGCAAGTTTTGTTTAATCAGCCAGTCATTGACCAAGACCGCATCATAAGGTGAGCTATCTTTTGATAACTGGTCGATGGCACGGAAAATATATTTATGACGGGTCGCATAAAAATCAGCTTCAGTCAGTACATCACCCACTTGCTCAAAAGATTCTGCAACGGTCATCAGTGCAGCAAGCACGGCTTGTTCAATCGCAAGGTTATGGGGTGGGGTACGAAACTCTTTCAACGAACTTTGTTCTGTGGTTTTTGCTGTTGGCGTAGAGTTTGGCTTGATGGCATTCGCCTGTGACATAAAAATCCCTGATGCTGAAACCATTTAATGTGATGGAAATGGGTGCTAATTACAGTTTTTTCAACTCTTCATTGAACTGAAATGATAGGCGTTTTCTACAGAAATGCGAACAAGTATTTCCGATTAATTCGTCATACATTGAATTGAATGAAGAGTTAAAAATATAAAAAAGTTGGAGCACTATTTTTTACAGATAAAAAAAGAGCATGCGTAAGCATGCTCTTTTCTTTGCAAGAAATTACTCAGCTACGATAGTAACTAGAACTTCTGCAACAACATCATGATGCAATTGGATTGCGATGTTGAATTCACCAGTGTTGCGAAGCGCACCATTTGGTAAACGAACTTCTGCGCGGTCTACAACAAGACCAGCATTAGTTAACGCGTCAGCGATGTCACGAGTACCGATAGAACCGAATAGTTTACCTTCGTCACCAGCTTTAGCAGTGATCACGATGTTAACTTCGTTCAATTGGTCAGCACGTGCTTGAGCAGCAGCTAATACTTCAGCTTCTTGTTTCTCAAGTTCAGCACGACGAGCTTCAAATGCAGCAGTGTTAGCTTCAGTAGCAGCAACTGCTTTACCTTGAGGGATAAGGAAGTTACGGCCGTAACCAGCTTTAACTGAAACTTTATCGCCTAATTTACCAAGGTTTTTAATGCGTTGTAATAAGATAATATCCACAGCTCAACCTCACTTATGATTGTCAGTGTAAGGGATCAAAGACAAGTAGCGAGCTTGTTTGATAGCAAGCGCTAATTGACGTTGGTAACGAGCTTTAGTACCTGTAATACGGCTAGGAACAATCTTGCCGTTTTCAGTGATGTACTGTTTTAAAGTGTCGATATCTTTGTAGTCGATGTACGTAACGTTCTCAGCTGTAAAGCGGCAGAACTTGCGACGACGGTAAAAACGTGCCATGTTATGTTCTCCTTATGCTTCAGCAGAGTCTTGAGCTTGTTGTGCTTCTTCACGTTGAGCTTTACGCGCACGTTTTTCTTCAGCACTCTTAGCCAATAGTGACTCTTCAGTGATAGCGTTTTCACGACGGATGATAAGGCTACGAATGATTGCATCGTTGTAACGGAACAATTCTTCTAGCTCATCAAGAGTAGTTTGACCACACTCAACATTCATAAGAATGTAGTGAGCTTTGTGGATCTTGTTGATTGGGTAAGCCAATTGACGACGACCCCAGTCTTCAAGACGGTGGATTTGACCTTCAGCTTCTTTGATGTGAGTTAGGTAACGTTCTACCATACCCACAACTTGATCGCTTTGGTCTGGATGTACCAATAGTACGATTTCGTAGTGACGCATTGTCAGCTCCTTACGGTTTAGGCAGCCCCAATCATTAATTGATTGAAGCAAGGAGTCACAACCAAAGTTGTGTCGCAATAATTGCGAAGCGTGAATTTTAGAGCGTTTAGGTTTGAAATACAAGGCATGGATTTAAAATGCTTGAGTTATTTATGGTTTAAGGCCGATTAGCGGTACGCAATAAAAACACCACATAACCTTTAAAATAAGGATCATTAATTAAATGTTGAGGTGCGTGCCAAAGGCCATTTTGTACAAGGCCTATTTTATAAGGTAGTTTCAATTTTGAGACTTTATTCAAATAGCTCGTGTAATTCTCGATCGTGACACTACCACGATAAGTTTGAATAGCGATCTCATCAATATTGCGTCGCAAAACACTGAGCGTTTGCTGATCTTGAATATTTGTCCAATCCATTAAACCAGTAATGCTTAAACGATATTTTTGAGGTAGTTGCTTTCGTATATTTTCAAGGAATAAGGCATATTGATGAATGTTTTTAGTTTTTGCGTCAAAATCGATTTGTAAGCCTTGGATCTGATTGCCGTTATTTTCCCAATGTTTTAGCCGCTGCAAAATTTGCTGAATATTGCTATTTGACCATTGTAAATGATGGCTACGGATTACAATCCAAATTTTCTGCTGTGGTTTATGGAGGACTTGAATGCCTTGAGGGATAAACTCGGATCGTTTTAAAGGTTTATTCCAATTCAATTCACCTTGTAAAATATAGAGCTCCGTGGCTTGCTGTAAGTAGGGGCTACTAGAAATATTGCCCCAAATCCAAAAACTTGAATAATGTGCTGCATCAACACGTTGCTGTAATTTGGTTTGAGCCTGTTGTGTTTTTCCAGATTGGGCAGGTGTGCAAGCAGAGCACAAACCTATACTCAAGATAAGCAAAAGTCGAAATGTTCTTGACCACTTGATCACCTGCAAAATCATCATCAATTACCAATAATATTTTAGAGATTTAGCCCAGCTGGTTTCTGGATAGTCGCGTTTGATTTGATCAAACCATTGTTTTCGAACCGACTTATTTACATCTTTGTCTTGGCATTCATTATTGCCACTTGGCGCATAACATTGAATGGCACGGTACAGCGCATAAGCCGTTAATTCAGATTTTGTCCCTGTTTTAATAATGTTTTTATATACATCGCCACGGGCAAAATAAGTACCCTTGAAACTTTGCAGTGAATGATCAGGCAGGTAGTTGAGATTTAGTATGGTATAGGCTTGTGAACTACGCGCATATTCACCTAAGCATAAATTAAGGCTCAGGTCTTTTGGGTTGACTTGCAATTGTTGGGTCAAAGTTGCCAAGTCAGGACATTTAATCGAATTGCTCACGCTTGCACCTTTCCATAAGAAATTTGCAAATGATGGCTGATTGCGAAACTTCTCCGCAGTGTTTTGTTCAGTATTAAATTGAGCCGCGTTGCTTGGTAATTCACGATACGCTTGGTTAAATAAATCAAAGTTTTGATAAGCCAATGACTTATTTAGTAGGGTATAAAGCGCAACATTTTTTTGATCTTGCGTGGCCACGTTATTTTTGACCACAGACATTAAACTTTGTTCATTCGCTGCATCGACTAAATATTGTTGCTGTAGATAAGCTTGCTTGATTTTGGCTGAAGAACCAATAAATTGTGCAGTATTTTGCTGTTGAGCATAGTAGCGATAGAGCATAAGTTCAGCCAATCCACGTTGTTCGGCGGTTTTGCTGATGGAAAGTAGGTTTTCCCAATATTTTTGAGTGGTTTGATTTCGCCCACTAGCTTCCAGAATGCGGCCTTTAAGTAGTAGCTGACTCAACTGTAGGTAACTGTTGATGCTGCTCGGTACTTGTTGTGGCAGATATTTGAGTGCTTCTTGTGCTTTGTTTTGCACATAAAATAAGTGATTTGCCTGCAAATACTGGAACAGTTCTGGTGAATCTTTAAAATAATTTTTCTGTGCGTTTAACTCAGCCCAGGAAATGACAATATCATCGGAACTTTGTATTTTCCGCATGTGCATCAGATCATAGATAGTGAGGAAAAACGGATCTTTCAAATTTTTGACATTCAGACGCTTACTTTGAAATACATGACGATCTAATTCATAGGGTAGATTTGGCAGCTCTAAGTTATAAACGCTGGATTTAGGATTATTGATTTGCCATACGTATTCATTAATCAGTAAATCATGTTTTCCACTGAGCCAAAATCCACGTCTTAATAAACCGCGTGCACTTGCGGCATATTGACCTTGGGGATAGAGCTTAAAGTACTGGGTGATATTATTGAAAAAATTGGTTAATAAACTTTGATTGAGTTTGTCATGATCTAAATCGCCATATTCACCTAAACCACTTTGATAAGCCTCATTTAAAGCACTTCGAATCAACATATATTGTGATGTTTCTTTCAGCCAAGGTTGATACACATTAGTTAATACTGAATAAATCTTAGTCGCTGTGGAAAAGTTAGCATTGTAAAACGAAATTGTGGCGTTTAAATACGATGCATATTGGCGTGCAGATACTGACCAATTTGGATTTACGCTTAGCAAAGTTAGTTTATTGTCGCAATCATTAATTTTCTGACGTTCGCGAATCAGGGTGTCTTTTTCACTACTTGAAAGCTTACTGTCCTTTTTGACTTGTTCAATAAAGGCTTGTGCGCCATTTTGAATGCTGTTGCAATGTTCGTTAAAACTTAGATCAGGTGTTTTTAAAGGTTTACGTGCATTCGGCAGTTTATTGCTGCTAGTGCTCATGATACTGGAAACTTCAAATGGAACTTTGCTGTAGCTAGTTCGCCAAAGTGTGGATTTATCTTCATGAATATTAAATTTGGCAATACCTAAATCGCTAAGCAACAGCAGCATGTTGGTTTGATTGTCATTTGCAGGTGTGAGCGCAGGGAGTTCATCGCATGCGGTATAAGCATTGGTTTGAATAAGTGTCGACGGTTCACAATAAATATCCATGCCTGCATGACTTTGCATACTAAAGAAAATACCGAATGGAATACTCGATGTGAAAAGGGCAGAGTGAATAAATTTTTTTTGATATGACATAAGGCACAGTTAATTATAGTTGTGTGTGCAATGGTATCAAGTTGGGCTTAGGGTTTGAAGCTATTCATAAATAAAAAAGATAGAGTAAAACTCTATCTTTTTTAAAAAAATACAATTGGCTTTAGAGGAGTAGTGGAAGTAAAACTAAAAATTAAACTAATCACTGTGATCAATTTGACTGAAAACATGAAATATTGTTTTGCCCAAATTTGATCATCTTCAGCTTTGAATCCTTGAATGGTCAGATAAATCCAATACAGACTTAAGGCATTTAGGACAATCATATAAATCCAATTCGCATAACCAAAAAAGAATAAACCGTTCATGGTGATGCAGAACAAAAACACGTAAACCAAAGATTCAACCTTGGTACGGTGAATTGAACGTGCTACAGGTAAAATTGGAATTCCTGCATTTTTGTAGTCATCAAATCGGTAAACTGCAATTCCCCAAGAATGAGGCATTTGCCAAAATGCATAACCAATAAAAATCAGTAATGCACCTAAATCAAACTGGTTTGCAACAGCCGTATACCCGATTACAGGTGGCGCTGCGCCAGAAAGACTGCCGATAATGGTTTGATGGATTGTTGTTCGTTTTGTCCATAAGCTATAAAAACCAACGTATACGACAAAACCAATAACAGCAAAAAGAAAAGCGTAAGCATTTACCCAGAACCATAAAATGCTAAAACCAATTACACCTAAAACTAAAGCAAAAACTAAAGCAACAGGAATCGAAATTGATTTTTTAACCATCGCACGATTTTGTGTGCGTTGCATTTTTGAGTCGATGTCTTGGTCAATAACGTTATTGACAACACATCCAGAAGCGACCACAAAGAGGGTGCCTAAGAGGGTAAGAAGCAACAGAAGGAAATCTACAGAACCTTGGGCAGCTACAAAGTAGCCACCCAAAGCGGTAACAAAGTTACCAAAGAGAATTCCTGGTTTAGTCAGGAATAAATACTTTTTCAGCATGACGACCAGTTTAGATCATCATATTGAAGTGAAGGTAGTTCATAATCCACACAGAACCTACTAAAAGGATAGCAATTGTGAGGATTGTATAAACAAATGCAATCACGTTCCAGCGTTGCTCTGAAGAAGAGTTCATATGCAGGAAGTAAACTAACTGAATAAGAACCTGAGCAACCGCAGTAATCGCAATTACGGCAACCAATAGACCGCGGCTAAAACCACCTGCCATTACCATACCGAATGGAATTACGGTAAGTAGAACAGAAAGGATAAATCCGATTGTATATTGTTTAACGTTACCGTGAGCTGCACCAGCAGAGTTATGATCGTGACTCATTAGATAACTCCCATCAAGTAAACAACGCTGAATACACAGATCCAAACGATGTCAAGGAAGTGCCAGAACAAGCTTAGGCAAGCAAGACGACGAGTGTTTGGAAGTGTCAAACCATATTTCTTGATTTGGAACATCAACACAAGCATCCATACCAAACCAGAAGTTACGTGAATACCGTGCGTACCAACTAAAGTAAAGAACGCAGATAAGAACGCACTTGTGCTTGGGCCATGACCAGCATGAACTAAATGATTGAACTCATAAAGTTCCATGCCAATGAAGGCTGCACCAAATACCCAAGTAACTGCTAACCAAGTTAAAACTTGACCAACATTTTTCTTGTATGCTGCAAGAACAGCAAAACCAAAAGTTACAGAAGAGATAAGAAGGGCGAAAGTTTCAGTTAAAACGAAACCTAAAGATTCACCAAACAGCTCTTGTGCACTTGGCGTACCCACTGGAACGTGGCTACTTAATACAGCGAACGCGATGAAGAGTGTCCCGAAAAGAACCAAGTCACTCATCAAGTAAGTCCAGAAACCAAAGACAGTGATGTCAGTATCATCGTGATGATGATGTTCGTCATGTCCGTGGTTGTCGTGATGAAGTACTTCAGCCATTGTCTTAGTCCTTCTTCAAATGTTTTTCAAGAAGCGCGTAGCGTTCATTTTCAATACGTTCAACTTCTGCAGCTGGAACATAGTAGTCAACTTTCTTAGTGAAAGAAGAAACGATGAAGCTGATAATTGAAGCAATGAAAGTTACAACGACTAACCACCAGATATGCCAGATTAATGCGAAGCCCATAACTGTAATAAACATTGCAATTACGAAACCTGCCGCACGGTTTGTAGGCATATGGATGTCTTCGTATGTAGTTGGCTTAGCGTAAGCAACACCATTTTCTTTGTCAGTCCAGAAAGTATCAATACCATTGATCTTTGGAAGATAAGCAAAGTTATAGAATGGTGAAGGAGATGAAGTAGCCCACTCAAGAGTACGACCATCCCAGATATCGCCAGTAACGTCCATGTTGTCTTTGCGTTGAAGGAAACCAACAACGATTTGCATAACAAAACAGAAGATACCGATAGCAACCAATACAGAACCAAATAAAGCGATCGCTAAGTACGGATCCCATTCAGGGTTGTCATATGTATTCAAACGACGAGTCATACCCATGAAACCAAGGATATAAAGTGGCATGAATGCAAAGTAGAAACCGAAGAACCAGAACCAGAACGCTGCTTTACCCCAAGTTTCATTCAATTTCCAACCAAACATTTTTGGCCAGTAGAAAATGATACCCGCGAACATCGCGAACACTACACCACCAATAATTACGTTATGGAAGTGAGCGATAAGGAATAAAGAGTTGTGTACTAAGAAGTCCGCTGGTGGAACTGCCATTAATACGCCTGTTAAACCACCAATACCGAAAGTCACAAGGAAGCCAAGTGTCCAAAGCATTGGAGTTGTATAGGTGATGCGGCCCTTGTACATGGTGAATAACCAAGAGAAGATTTTCACACCAGTAGGGATCGCAATGATCATGGTCATGATACCAAAGAACGCGTTAACGTTGGCACCAGCACCCATTGTAAAGAAGTGGTGAACCCATACAACTAGTGAAAGAACACCAATTGCTACAGTTGCGTACACCATTGATTTGTAGCCGAACAACGCTTTGCGTGAGAACACAGCAGTAACTTCTGAGTAAATACCAAAAGCAGGTAATACCAAGATGTAAACTTCTGGGTGACCCCAAGTCCAAATCAAGTTTACATACAACATTGGGCTACCACCCATGTCATTTGTAAAGAAATGGAAGCCGAAGTAACGGTCAAGTGAAAGCATTGCAATAGTCGCAGTCAAAACTGGGAATGTTGCAACGATAAGCACTACAGTAACTAATGCAGTCCAAGTGAAAATAGGCATGTCCATAAGTTTCATGCCAGGCGCACGCATTTTAATGATGGTAACGAAGAAGTTAACACCAGTAAGAAGCGTACCTAGACCAGAAACCTGAAGTGCCCAGATATAGTAGTCTACACCTACACCTGGAGAGTATTCGATGCCAGAAAGTGGAGGGTAAGCCATCCAACCTGTTGCAGCGAATTCACCAATTGCAAGAGAAGCCATCATTAAGCCCGCTGCGCCGGCGAATAACCAGAAGCTAAGAGAGTTTAATAATGGGAATGCTACGTCACGTGCACCAATTTGAAGTGGTACAGCAACGTTCATTAAACCAACAACTAGACCCATTGCTACGAAGAAGATCATGATTACGCCATGGGCAGTAAAGATCTGGTCATAGTGTTCTGGGTGTAAGTAACCTTCACCGCCACCTTTTGCAAGGAACAGTTGAAGACGCATCATAATCGCATCGGCAAAACCACGCACAAGCATGACAATTGACACGAGGATATACATGATACCAATTTTTTTATGGTCTACAGATGTGAACCATTCGTTCCACAAGTAGCCCCATTTTTTAAAGTAGGTGATACCAGCAACAATTGCGATACCGCCAAGGATCATCATTGCAACAGTAACCAACACGATTGGATCGTGTGGAATTGCATCTGGTCCTAACTTACCTAATAAGCTCATGTCTTATTCCCCTGCAACAGTCGCATGTTCAACGCCTGCATGAGCTTCAGAAGCAGCAGCTTCGTGTCCAACAGTAGCTGTATGATCAGCACCGTGGTAGTTGCTCATGTATTTGTTAATCACTGATTCGAACAATTTAGGTTCAACTGAAGAATAGTAAGTCACTGGGTGTGGCTTAGTAGGGTAAGGCTTCATTGCTTCAGCTAGAGCCTTCTCTTCAGGAGTAGTTGCTTTGGCAACTAAAACTTCGATCTGGTGTTTAGAACGGTTGCCGTCACGTAAGGTTGCAAATTCAGCTTGGTCTAAAACAGTTTTTTGAACCGCTTCAGGATTAACTGAAGAACCATTACCAGCTTTAACAGCAGAAACCCATTCAGCAAACTGAGCATCAGTCACAGCATGTGCACGGAAGCGCATTTGTGAGAAGCCATAACCTGAATAGTTAGAAGAGAAACCACGGAAGCCTTCAGCAGGACTAGTTTCATCAGCTAATAAGTTCAAGTGAGTTTGCATACCTGCCATAGCATAAATCTGACCACCTAACGCCGGAATGAAAAATGAGTTCATTGTGAAGTTAGATGTTAAACGAAGGCTTACAGGAGTTTTCTCAGGGAAGCGGATCTCGTTTACAGTCGCGATGCCTTGTTCAGGGTAGATGAAGATCCATTTAAATTGTTCAGCAATAACTTGAACAGTTAAAGGAGCTTTATCTGACTCGAGTGGACGGTAAGGGTCATACTTGTGGGAACCCCACCAAGTTAACCAAGCTAAAATAGCGATAATAATTACGGGAATACCCCAAACTACAACTTCAATTGCAGTCGAGTGTGCCCAAGTAGGTGCATAGTCTGCATCTTTATTTGACGCGCGATATTTCCAACCAAACCAAAGAGCCATAAGTGCTGATGGAATAACGACCAACAACATTAGGTAGATCGCAGTAAGCATGAGGTTTGACTGACCTTCAGCAACTGGACCTTTTGAGTTTAGAAGTACCATATCACCACCACACCCAGTTAAGAGTGCAGCGATCGCAGATAAAGACAATACAGCTAAAATTGTTTGTCTCATTTTACAACCTCGGTGAAGAGTCCCATTCCCTAAATTTAAAATTTGGGATAGCGAATAAAGTGTCGCATGATTGTGATTTTTTCAGACATGAAAAAACAGTCACAATGATGCGACACCGCTACGTTGTAGGGCATTATGCCTGATATCGGCAAACTAAGCTATACATAAAGATGCTTTAAATGACTGTATTAAAACCCTATTTTGCTAGTCAGGATTGTATTTTTTTTATCTAAATTTTATTTTAATTTCAATATAATGCACAAAAAAGGGATGAAAAAATCATCCCTGAATAAAAGTGAAAATTATTGGTTTATTACCTTGGTTTTTGCCAATTTGTCATGCAAGGTTTGACGCTTCTTGCCGAAAATGAAAACGGAATCGATGATTACGCTTAATGGCATTGATAAAAAGTTCAGGAAAATAAATAAAACACTGCGTAAAGTGAAGCCACGCATGAGGTTTACAGGTTGACTGGTTTCGGCATCTACAATTTTAATCTTGGTGATTTTTTTACCAATGCTTTGACCTGATTTAGCAATCAAATACGCTTGAATGAAAAGCATAATGAAGAGGTAAGCAAACATTGCAATCCAAGCTTGGTTGGGAAACATTTCAACCATTTGTGTTTGTAGTGCTTGTAAAACATTGGGGTCAGCATTTGGGGTCATCACAGCTTGCATAAACTGTTCATTCAGATTTGCAAATTGTGTCTTTTCACTTGGACTAAAAAATGCCGTTAAGATAAAAGTTGCTGGTATCCAAAGCAGTAAATCGACGATTTTCGCCAAAACACGTTTAGGAATACTAGCTAGGCTAGTTTGCTCTTGTACCGCTTGAGGCTGTGCATAGGTATTTGATGGCGTAGTTGCAGTTTGATTTGATTCGAATGCTGTTGGTGCAGTATATCCTGCAGGCATATAAACCAACTGACCTTGAGTGAGTTCACCCAAAGCTTTCCATTCGGTCATACCTTGGTGCCAAACCAAGTCCGTGAGTAACACTTGTTGGCTCGCGAGCATTTGGTTAAGTTGTTCTAAGGTGTAGGGACCAGCTTGTTGGTTATTTCGTGCCAAGTAAATCTGCATAAAACTAAAATCTCAAAAAACGTCTGTAAAAGTATAAATAAAAAAAAAGACCCACATGTGGGTCTTTTTTTAACACAGTTTATTAAGCTTGTTGAGCTTTTTCTTCAGAAAGGAAGAACCATGTGTCTAATACTGAGTCTGGGTTAAGCGAAACAGACTCAATGCCTTGTTCCATTAACCATTTAGCTAGGTCAGGGTGATCTGAAGGACCTTGACCACAAATACCTACGTATTTGCCAGCTTTACGACAAGCATGGATTGCCATTGATAGAAGTGCTTTAACGGCTGGATCACGTTCATCAAATAGGTGAGAAACGATACCAGAGTCACGGTCTAGACCGAGTGTTAACTGAGTTAAGTCGTTAGAACCGATAGAGAAACCGTCGAAATGTTCAAGGAACTGTTCAGCCAACAATGCGTTAGTTGGAAGTTCACACATCATGATCACTTTAAGACCATTTTCACCACGTTTAAGACCGTTAAGCGCTAACAATTCAATAACTCGTTTCGCTTCAGCAACAGTACGTACGAAAGGAATCATGATTTGAATGTTAGTTAAGCCCATTTCATCACGTGCTTTTTTCAGTGCGCGGCATTCAAGTTCGAAGCAGTCACGGAAGTTGTCAGACACATAACGGCTTGCACCACGGAAGCCAAGCATTGGGTTTTCTTCTTCAGGTTCGTATAACTTACCACCGATTAAGTTTGCGTATTCGTTTGACTTAAAGTCAGACATACGAACAATCACTGGTTTGTCAGCAAACGCTGCAGCAAGAGTAGAAATACCTTCAACTAGTTTTTCAACATAGAATTCGATAGGGGATGCATAACCCGCAGTACGTGACATTACAGCAGCACGAGTTTCACGTGGTAAGCTGTCAATGTTAAGCAATGCTTTAGGGTGTACACCGATCATACGGTTGATGATGAACTCAAGACGAGCAAGACCAACACCTTCGTTAGGAATTTGAGCAAAGTCAAATGCGCGGTCAGGGTTACCTACGTTCATCATGATTTTGAACGGAAGTTTAGGCATAGATTCGATAGAGTTGCGTTGGATTTCAAAGTCCAAAGAACCTTCGTAAATAAAGCCTGTGTCACCTTCAGCGCAAGACACAGTCACTTCTTGACCGTCAGTCAATACTTCAGTTGCATTACCACAACCTACGATTGCAGGGACACCAAGTTCACGTGCAATAATCGCAGCGTGACAAGTACGACCACCACGGTTAGTGACAATCGCAGCAGCACGTTTCATTACTGGTTCCCAATCTGGGTCAGTCATGTCAGATACAAGTACGTCGCCGTCTTGAACTTTGTCCATTTCTTTGATTGAAGTCACGATACGCACGCGACCAGAACCAATACGTTGACCGATTGAACGACCTTCACAAATCACATTACCTTTTTGTTTAAGAAGGTAGCGTTCCATTGTGCCTACATTTTGACGGCTCTTCACAGTTTCAGGACGTGCTTGAACGATATAGATTTGGCCATCATCGCCATCTTTCGCCCATTCGATGTCCATTGCTGAACCGTAATGGTTTTCAATGATCAATGCTTGTTTAGCAAGTTCTTGAAGTTCGTGGTCATTTAAAGCGAATTGTTGACGATCTGCTTTTTCAACGTCTACAACAACCACTGATTTACCCGCAGCACCTTCTTCACCATAAATCATTTTTTGGTGTTTAGAACCAAGGTTACGACGTAATACAGCGTGTTTTCCTGCATTTAGAAGTGGTTTAGATACATAGAATTCGTCAGGGTTAACTGCACCTTGTACAACCATTTCACCCAAGCCATAAGATGCTGTGATGAAAACTGCGTCACGGAAACCAGATTCTGTATCAAGTGTAAACATTACACCAGCAGCACCTGTTTCAGAGCGAACCATGCGTTGAACACCAGCAGATAACGCAACGACGTCATGTGCGAAGTTTTGGTGTACACGGTAAGAAATTGCGCGGTCGTTATAAAGTGAAGCAAATACTTCTTTAATCGCAACAAGGATGTTATCGATACCACGGATGTTCAAGAAAGTTTCTTGTTGGCCTGCAAATGAAGCGTCTGGTAAGTCTTCTGCAGTTGCAGATGAACGAACGGCAACCGCGATTTCAGGGTTGCCGTTTGAAAGAGCTGTGAAAGCTTCACGAATTTCTTTTTCAAGTTCAGCAGTCAGCGGAGTGTCTACAATCCATTGACGGATTTTCGCACCAGTTTCAGCAAGTGCATTTACATCGTCAACATTGAGTGCAGCAAGTTCAGCGTTAATTTTAGCGTTCAGGCCACTTTGCTCGAGGAATTCACGATATGCTTGAGCTGTAGTAGCAAAACCACCAGGAACAGATACACCAGCATTTGCGAGATGGCTGATCATTTCACCTAATGATGAGTTTTTACCGCCCACGAGTTCTACGTCGTGTTTCCCTAATTTTTCTAGACCAATTACGCGCGCTTCCAAAGTTGTTACTCCACTTTTGCAGTATTAATCACTATCTTGGCATGAAATTATAACAAATTACTTAGCATTCTAAATTTACTAAGTGACAGTCATGTAAGATGGTTTACTATAATGATTATATAGCACTAAGACAAATTTTGGAGGAGAATTTTAATGTCAGAAGGTAAACAGATTCAGCGTAGTGTTTTCTTTGTTTCGGATGGTACCGCGATTACCGCAGAAACGCTTGGTCATTCACTGTTAGCCCAGTTCCCTCATGTAGATTTTGACATTCATATTATTCCTTATATTACCTCTGAAGAAGCAGCTACAAATGTGGTTGCAGAGATCAATCTTAGAGCGCAGCAAGACGGTCAAAAGCCTTTGGTGTTTGACACCCTTGTTGACCCGTATGTACGTGACATTATTAATACGGCAGATGCAGTAAATCTTGATGTTTTTGAAGGGCTTATTAGTAAATTATCTGACGAGTTAGGCACAGCTCCTACAACTTTAGTCGGTCAAACCCATGCAGTAACAGATTCTGAGTCTTATAAAGCACGTATTGATGCGGTGCATTTTGCTTTAGATAACGATGATGGGGCACGTACTCGTCATTATGACAAAGCCGACTTAATTTTAATTGGCGTGTCACGTTCGGGTAAAACACCGACTTCCATCTATCTCTCTTTGCAATTTGGTATTCGTGTAGCGAACTATCCGTTGACAGAAGAAGACTTGGATGACAACCGTTTACCTGCAGTTTTACGTGAACATAAGCATAAGTTATTTGGCTTGATGATTGATGCAGAGCGCCTTGTAGCAATTCGTTCAGAACGTAAGGCCAATAGTCGTTATGCAAGTTTTAGTCAGTGCCAGATGGAATTACGTGCGATTGAAGGTATTTATATTTCAGAAGGAATTAAATACTTAAACGTGTCAGAAATGTCGATTGAAGAAATTTCTACACGTGTTTTACAAATGACCGGACTGAAGCGTCGCATTGGTTAAGTGTAAATTGAGCCACTTTAGTGGCTCTTCTGATGATAATAAATTACTGTATAAATTATATAAAAATAGTATTAATTTCTGGTTTGTCATACTTTTAATGAATGATAAATATTTAAGATATTGATGAAAATTTTCCTCAATATTTAGACTTAAATTTTAAGCAATTTTTGCATTCATTTGTGTACCAGTTCGATGAATTTCTTTGGCTGAAAATTTATAAAATATGGCCAAATTGACAGCACAAATCTTTTATAAAAATCCGTGTTTTGCTGTATTTTTATCTATGAATTAAGCCTGAATAATCCACTTGATATGAGTTGTATAAATACAAGATTTAGCTAATATGGTTTAATATTTAATCAATTTTTCAAAAATACTAATTTAAATGCTAAAAAAATAGGCAGAAAATAGAATAAAAAATAATCAAACAGTTGCTTTTGGATACTAAATATAAAGAAATGGCACCATTTATTTAATTGATGTGGGTGAAAAATAGTCAAATTAATAACATTCAGGCTCTAAACTCCGATATAAATTGATATTTAAACTGGATTTCAATCTGTTATTTTCCTATTAAATATAGATAACAATATAGGTAAATATCGGTTGAACATAAGCATCAATATAAATTTTTCAACTTACAGTTAAGGAGTAAATAGAGCTGTGTAAAAAAAATAAGCACTGAAAAAATTATTGGTTTGACTAATCTTCTTATAGCTATATTGATCATAATTATTCCAAGTTACACCTCTATAAACTCGCTCTATCTACAGGTGTAGTGCTGATGCATGATTTATGCAATAGAGCTGATAAAGCTATTTTCATTTATGGATTTTTAAGAATCCTTAGCCTTATCGAATGAAAGTATCCAATATAGTAGGGGATCTAGCAAAAGCCGCCAGAGATGGCTTTTGGTGTTGTGAGTTTTGATCAATCGGATAAATTATAGTAAATGTTATGTGAAAATCATTTCATTGTAATTACTTTTCTTTAGGCTGGTTAGATTCGCTGCGCACAATGACATCACACTCAAACGTATGCTCATCTAAAGCCGTGATTGAATTACTCTGAATTTTTGCAATTGGCCAAGTATTTAAGATGCAGTTTGGCTGCTGTAATGCTGCATAATAATGATCAGATTTTAGGAAGGTTTTGTTCTGAATTGCGGTATTTGGACTGAGTAAATGTCTTAACCAATGGTTCGGCACTTGATCTTCTAAAAAGCGAATCGCCAAAATACTCTTAATACGATTGCTAAATAAACGTCGATTTTTTGCAATCAGTGGATGTTGAATTAATTTATTCAATAGACGTTCAGTACGCGGTAAAACAAATTGCGGTTTGATTTGATAGACCATGATGTTATCTGCAACCTGACATAGATGATGTAGTTCAGAGACCACATGCTGATCTATCCCAATAATTGCGATTTTTTGATTCTTAAAATCATAATCTTTGATCTGTTCTGAACTGATGATCGTTCCACGAAAGTGTTCAAAATCCTCTAGATGATTATTAAAAATATGGTGGGTTGCATCCTGCTTGTTGGCCATATTTATTCCTTGTCTTTTGTTTTTTTAGTTGAGTCTTAGATAGGAATATATTCTGTGATGGGCCAGTCGGGGTAAAGCGTTTTTTCAGTCTGATGAGTCATACAATTTGTCTAGAATTGATTTGCTTGGCCCTTGTCATTTATACATTTCTAGGAGTGAACTGATTTTTTTATGCGTTGAAGTTCATCTTTCGCTCAAGCAGGTCGAAATAATGAGCGACCTGCATGAACAGCTTTTGAGATCTATAATTTTGTGAGTTTTAAAGTGGTTCATCATCTGATGAGTTATAGTCAAGCTGACTCGTGGTTGAATGTTTAAGTTCGGGTTGGTCGGTATGGGTACGTAAATAGTCCATATCACGAATATTTTTTTGTACAGCAACTGCACCAAACAGACTCATTAGGAAAGCCATCATGTAAAAACCTTTTTCACTTAATGCCAGTTCAGCATTCCATAGACCAATGGCAAGAAGTACGAGGCAAATAATGACGGATGCCCAGCACAGTCCAAAGTAGATTGCAGTGACATGCATTCCTTCTAAACGGTCACGAATGATTTTTTGTAGTGAAACCGATGAAAATAATCCATAGAGCAATAAAATGAGATAAAAGCCTTTTTCATTCAGCATCATATTTGCATTGAATAAACCTATGCAAAACACTACAGCGCCTAAAATGAGGGCACACCAACTTGCTGCGATAAATGCGGGTGTGGGTTTATTAATATATTGGCTCATCTGCTTATTTTTCTCATTGTTTTGCTTGTGTTTAATATTTATACAGGAATGAAAATGAGTAAAGCAATTATTTCGTTGAGGCAATGATGGTTTTTAAGTACAGGTTTGGTCGTTGTTAGCCGAAACCATATTATCTGTTGACTGCTATCCGTCTAAAGAACCACAAAACATGTAGTCACAATTCTGCCTTTAGACGGATTAAACGCTTGGATTAGATTATTAAGCTTAGAGTCTTAAGCGAGATCATTTTTGATTTGCATTAAACGTTCGAAGTTTTCAATGCGCTTGTCGGTATCGTAAATGTCACAGGTGAAAATAAATTCATCAACGTCATATTTGGTGAGTAGGTTTTCTAAACCTGCTCGAACGGTTGCATTTGAACCGACTTGTCCCATAGCGTAGAAATTATCAACAGACATCTTTTCTGCAGCAGACCATAAGCCTTGCATACTGTCGACTGGAGCTTTGAGTTTTAAACTTTGACCACGCATTAAACCTAAAACGCGTTGATAAGCACTCGTCGCCAGATATTCTGCTTCTTCATCTGTTTCAGCAACAACCGTTGGTACGCCCATAGAGACATAAGGTTGATCTAAATATTCGGATGCTTGGAAATTTTCACGATAGAGCTGAATTGCTTGTCCAAGCATGCGTGGTGCGAAATGTGAAGCAAAAGAATAGGGTAGACCTAAACGTGCAGCGAGTTGTGCACTGAATAGACTTGAACCTAGAAGCCATACAGGAACATGTGTATTTTGTCCCGGTGTAGCAATGATGCGCTGCTGTGGCTCAGGTGCTTTGAAGTATTGCAATATCTCAAGGACATCTTGTGGAAATTGGTCTTCGGTTTCCTGACGGCCACGGCGAAGTGCGCGCATGGTGGTTTGGTCGGTACCCGGCGCTCGACCTAAGCCGAGTTCAATGCGGCCGGGATATAACGTTTCAAGTGTGCCAAATTGTTCAGCGACAACCAACGGCGCATGGTTGGGCAACATAATCCCGCCTGAACCGAGCTTGATGGATTGTGTATTTGCTAAGAGATAACCGAGTAAAACCGCAGTTGCAGAACTTGCGATGCCATCCATATTGTGGTGTTCGGCTAACCAGAGACGCTCATAGCCAAGTTGTTCTGCTTTCTGTGTTAACTGGAGTGCATGTTTGAGTGAAAATTCGATGGTTTTATCATCTCGAACAGGTGCGAGTTCAAGTATTGAAAATTTTGTATCGGCTAGAGTGCGCATGTTTTCTCTCAGAGATCTTTATATCGAAATAATACGATATAAAACGCCTAATGTATATCGAATAAATTCGATATATTGGTTGGGCTGTGTAAAAAGTCAACTTTTGGTATATCTAAACTTTTTTTTATAAACAAAAAAAGCACCCGAAGGTGCTGATTTTTTTCATTGAAATATCTCGATTAACGTTTACCGTTTTTGTACCAACCTAAGTGACGACCATTGTCTCCACGGTAGCCTCGGTCGTTGTAGCTGTAATTATTGGTACGATAGCCACGGTTGTTATAACGACGGTCATAGCGATCATCATAACGACCATTGTAGCGGTCATCATAGCGACGGTCTTCAGACACTTTTTTACCAAGCGCAGAACCACCGGCTGAACCAAGTGCAGCACCGATATAACCACCGTTTGTGCCGCCCATGTTTTTACCTACGGTATAACCACCCGCGCCACCAAGTGCGCCACCAATGATGGCACCATTACGGTCACGTTTATTCGCTGATGCAGCAGCACCTGCACCACCACCAATTGCTGAACCAATCATTGCGCCTGTTTGGCCGCCAACTTGGTTCCCGATTGCTGCACCAACAACACCACCTAAAGCAGATGTTAATGCAGTATTGGTGCTATTACCTGCATGTGTCGCAGTCATGGTAAGCGCTGAAGCGGCAATTGCTGCACTGAATAGAATTTTATTAATTTTCATTTTTAAACTCCTTACGAAGCATGATGTTTATCTGTTGATATCAATATATGAAAACACATAGCGAATATTTGGAGCGTGATGTGAAATAAAATACGTGTTCCGTTGCTGCAATGTAAATTTTGCACTTTATTTCTACATGATTGATGACTTGGTTGGAGAGAAGGCAAATCTACATATGTATGAGCTGCAATAAATAAAGTTGTATTTATCATTTGAAAAAAGGCGATACATAAAAAAAGCACCCGAAGGTGCTCTTTTCACTATCCAATAAATTTGGACTCACTAATTTTGAATTAGTGACGACGACGGTAACGTTTTTTGTATTTACGTTCTTGCTGTTTGTCGTAAGCTTTGTCTTTAGAGATTTTATTACCTAAAGCCGCACCACCAGCAGCACCTAGTGCAGAACCAATGTAACCACCGTTTGTACCGCCCATGCTTTTACCAACGGTATAACCTGTACCGCCACCTAAAGCACCGCCGATAGCAGATTCTGTACGGTTGCGTTTATTACTTGCTACCGCAGCACCACCAGCACCACCAAGAGCGGCACCAATTGTAGCTCCGGTATTACCGCCCATGTTTTTACCAATTGCAGTACCTGCAACACTACCTAATGCACTAGCTGCAGCAACGCGTGTTGTACTATCTGCATTTGCAGACACAGTGAACATAGAAGCAGTTGCTAGAGTGGCTGTCATTAAAAGAGTATTCAGTTTCATAGTTCACTCCATGTCCTTCATAAACGCGAGGACTTTTCTTAATCATGTCGATGGCAGTAAATGTAACAAAACTATTCGCTATAAATATGGAGAGCTTTCTCTTTATTTGGTGATTTGAGTGTCTAGTTTGTATAAGTTTTATTAATATTGTGAAAAAAATGGTCGAATGCAGAAAATCTGTACGACTTTGTGGAGAAAGGTAGGAGTGATGAAGTTCACACTTTGATATTTAGGGTCATTGATAGGCCAAAAAACAATATATATGTCATTTCAGACCCATTATCGGTACACTAGCCCCATTATTTTGAATTTTGGCATATCCGTGAAAGTTTAGCGGTAGAGCCTGTGTATTGAGATTTTTTGAAAAATGAAAGAATCGTTACGTTTACGATTAGATCAGCTCTCTGACCGTCACGAAGAATTAAATGCATTACTCGCAGATGTAGAAGTCATTTCAGACAATAAACGTTTCCGTCAGTTGTCACGTGAGCATAGTGATTTATCTGAAATCACTGAAGTTTGGAAAAAATACCGTCAAGCAGAAGAAGATATTGAAACTGCTGAAGTGATGATGACGGATCCAGATTTCAAAGAAATGGCCGTTGAAGAAATTAAAGAAAATAAAGCTTTGATTGGTCAGCTTGAAGCAGACTTAAACATTCTGATGATTCCAAAAGATCCGAATGATGCGAACTCTGCCTATTTAGAAATCCGTGCCGGAACGGGTGGTGACGAAGCTGCCATTTTCTCGGGTGACTTGTATCGAATGTACAGTAAATATGCTGAATCACAAGGTTGGCGTATTGAAGTGTTGTCTGAAAATGACGGCGAACATGGCGGTTATAAAGAAGTAATTTGCCTCATCAATGGTGAAGGCGTATATGGCCGCTTAAAATTTGAAAGTGGTGCGCATCGTGTACAGCGTGTTCCTGCAACTGAGTCACAAGGTCGTGTGCATACTTCGGCATGTACTGTTGCGATTTTGCCGGAAATTGATGTAGACACCAGTGTAGAAATTAATCCTTCAGAACTACGTATTGATACCTATCGTGCATCAGGTGCGGGTGGTCAGCACATTAACAAAACTGACTCTGCTGTACGTATTACCCATATTCCAACGGGTACAGTTGTAGAATGTCAGGACGAACGTTCACAACATAAAAACAAAGCCAAAGCGATGGCGCTATTGGTTTCTCGTTTAGAAAATGCTAAACGCGCAGCGGCAGATGCAGCGACGTCTGAAATGCGTCGTGACTTGGTAGGTTCTGGTGACCGTTCTGAGCGTATTCGTACCTATAACTATCCACAAGGTCGTATGACTGATCATCGTATTAACTTAACACTGTATAAGTTAGATGCAGTGATGGAAGGTGATTTGACTGAATTGCTAGATAGTTTGCATCGTGAATATCAAGCCGATCAGTTGGCATTATTAGCACAGCAGAATGGTGGCTAATGAATATTGCACAGGCTTTGGCCTATCGTGGTGAACCTGAAAGTTATGAACGTCAGGAAAATGCGTGGTTGTTAGAGCACATCACCAAGATTGATTCTTTTGATTTAATCATGAAAAAGGATCAAGAATTGACGGCAGAACAAGAACAACTGTATGTCGACAGTCTTGATCGTATTACCGCAGGTGAGCCTTTGGCTTATGTCACAGGTTCTCAGCCATTTTGGACGCTAGATTTAAAAGTGACTAAAGATACTTTGGTACCACGTCCTGATACCGAAGTGCTCGTTGAAACTGTACTCCGTTTAGAACTTCCTGAAGATGCTCGTGTGGTGGATTTAGGAACAGGAACTGGCGCTGTAGCCTTGTCATTAGCCAGTGAACGTCCAGAGTGGTCAATTGTAGCTTCGGATATTTACGAACCTACCTTGGAAGTTGCTGAGTTTAATGCCAAAAAGCATGATCTTGAACATGTGCAGTTTGTCTTAGGTTCTTGGTTGAAACCTTTTGGACGTGCTTTCTTTGATGTAATTGTGTCAAATCCGCCGTATATCGATGTTGATGATGTACACATGAAGGATTTGGCGACAGAGCCTGAACGTGCTTTGGTTGCAGACAATCATGGACTTGCAGATCTTGAACAAATCATTCTTCAAGCCAAAAAACATTTAACCGTGAATGGTTGGGTGGTGCTCGAACATGGTTATGACCAAGGGGAAGCAGTCAGACATTTGTTCTTACAGGCTGGATATCGAAATGTTCGGACTGTAAAAGATTATGGTGGTAATGACCGTGTCAGTTTAGGTCAGTGGCAACATTGATTTGGTATTAGAGATAGTCAGAAATAAAGCGCATTGAATGCGCTTTATTTTTTTGTTTTTCAATGCACATGTGAGCATTTGTATGCGTGCATTTGCAAGTGTAGAAAATAGGTTTACTTCACCACATCTCGCCAACGTAATAGATATTGTTCTAGATATTTCATCAGGCTATCGGTGATTTTCCCTAAGAGCGCCAATAGAATAATGGCAATAATTACGATATCTGGACGTGAGGTTTCACGACCATCACTGAGCAAATAGCCAATACCTTGCGTGGCTGCAATCAACTCTGCTGCAATCATAAACATCCACGCCAAACTTAAACTATTGCGTAAGCCTGTAAGTATACCCGGTGATGCTGCAGGTAAAATAATCTCACGAATCTGTCTCAAATATTTCAAACGATAAACTTGAGCAACTTCAATGAGTTTTCGGTCTACACCTTGAATAGCTGCAACGGTATTGGTATAGGTCGGGAAAAAAGCACCTATGGCAATGAGGGTGATTTTTGAAGATTCATCAATACCTAACCATAAGAGCAGTAAGGGAATCCATGCCAAACTGGGGATGGATTTAATCGCTGAAAATGTGGGTTCTAAAAATGCTTCGGCTTGTTTGTTTAAACCGACCAAGAGTGCAAATATCAGAGCAAGTCCGCTACCAATAAAAAAGCCTAAAAATACCCGCCAAGTACTGGTCCAGATATGCTGCCAAAGTTCACCTTCAGATAACTCTATAAAGGACTGCCAAAGACTACTTGGAGCAGGGAGTAGATAGGGTTCGATAACACCATTTTTGACCAATATTTCGCATAGCAGCAATAAAACCACTGGAAGAGTTAGACCTTTTAAAATCAAGATCAACTTGGGTTTTATATGGTTTGATGAATCGGAAGCGGTCGAAACCGCTGTATCGATTTTGGGTTGAGTCACTGATGATGACATGTTATTTCACAACCTTTTTCGCATAACGTGCATCAAAAAGTTGGTCAATGACTTGATTGACATTGGTTCCTTTACGAACTAAATCTTCCTCAGTCAAAATCGTGCTAGATTTCTTTAAGGCCGCAATGTGTTTAGCTGTTGGGATATTTTGCTCAAAGTTGGTACGACTCAACTGCAGCTTGGCAACAGCCAATGGAAGCTTGGACTCACGTGCCAATAATTCGGCTAATTTATCTGGATTGGCTTTGGCCCATTGACGTGCTTGTTCATAGGCTTTAATCACAGCTTCAACGGCTTCAGGACTTTGCTGGCTAAATTGTTGTTTGGTACTTAAAACGCTATAGCTGTTAAAACCCACATTTCGATACAGCAAACGCGTGCCTGATTGTACCTGTGCCGATGCCATGAGAGGATCTAATCCCGCCCATGCATCGACTTGACCACGTTCTAAAGCCGTTTTGCCATCGGGATGTTGTAAATGTACCAATTGCACATCACGTTTATTGAGGCCGACTATTTCTAAAGACTGCAAAGTAAATAGGAACGGATCGGTTCCTTTGGTCGCTGCAATTTTTTTGCCTTTGAGGTCTTTCAGACTTTTAATCGGAGAGTTTTTTGCCACAACCAATGCTGTCCATTCAGGCTGTGATTGGATGTATACGGTTTTAATCGGACTGCCATTGGCGCGACTCAAAACGGCTGCTAGTCCTGCCGTTGAGGCAAAATCCACACTGCCACTATTCAGATATTCGAGTGAGCGATTACTGCCTTGGCTAAAGACCCATTTAATTTGTGTCTTGGGTAAAGCTTTTTCTAAGAGTTTTTGTTCCTTTACCACTAAACTGGTCGGTGCATAGTAGGCATAATCCAGTTTAAGTGTCGAAGGAATAGCAGCAAAGATAGAGCTACTGAGTAGGCTGAACGTCAGCGTAGAAAAAATTAGTTTTGAGCTTTTAAATAGGGAAGTCATATCGTTCACAAACAAGTGTTGAATTATGAGCACATAGATACGACGGAAATATTTCAGAAACAAAACAGAATAAATGCTAAGAATAATAGAAAACGAGATAAGCTTATAAATCAAATATAAGTATTTGATATAAAATATTTTATTGAATTTAATTGTGCTGAAATTTTTTTATATAAATTAATGTGTAAGCTTGCATGAAAAATGCTTAGATATTTTAGTGTAATGAATATTCAAAAATTATTGTGAATTATAGACTTCAAATAATCTTTCCAATAAAAAAGCAGCTTTCGCTGCTTTTTATATGTGATGAATACTTACATTGGGTAGTCTTGTAAGCTATCGAAAACTTCAACTTGTTCTAAAGCTGATGTTTCTACTGCAAGACAGTAAGCAATAATTTTTGCAGTTGCATTGACTAAATTTTCATCTTTTAGATTTGCACCTGCTTGAATTGCTTCAATGTCATTTGCTTGGATATCCAGTGCATGAGCAACTTCAACTGCATTTTCAGTGCTAAAAAATTGTGAGATCAAATTTTGCAAATCAATATCTGCGACAGTTTTAAGCTGTTCATGAAACAGTTCATCAATTGCGTCAATCTGAGTGAAAAGAGAATCTGAAAAGTTTTGAACAAGTTGTTGTTCAAGAACATCAATCATCTTAAGCATAGGAAAGCCTTTCAAGGAGATGCAGGAGAATTGGAAAATAAATAAGCAAAGTGCTTTAAATTGAGTGAAAAATAACCTAATTAGACTAAAGTAGCAATCGTTCAAGGATGAATGGTCAGTCTATTTATTGAATATTTTTAAGTTATTGATTTTCTATTAATTAGATGAATATTCAATTTATAAATAGCGAATATCAAATTTTAGGCCTTGAATTCAGGCGCATTATTTTGTCGATACGCACCGGGACTGACGCCTGTCCATTTTTTAAATGCCCGATGAAAAGCACTCGGATCATGAAAATTTAGTTCTTCACTGATATCTTGCAAACTTTTATCGGTATGAGTTAAAAAATCGATGGCAGTATCACGTCGGATATCATTTTTGAGTTGTTGATAACTCACACCTTCACTTTTAAGACGGCGATGCATTGTGGCTTCCGACATATTCATTTTGACTGCCAACTCATAAAACTCTAACCATTCGGCAGGAGAAACGTCTAACAGTTGTTTACGAATTTGGCTGCTGAGTGCATACGGGTTTTTAAAGCGTACCAAGAGGTTTTCAGGTGTTTGTTGTAGGAATTGATACCACGAACGTGTATCTTGTTTGATTGGCAGGGTTAGGTAACTGGCATCTAGCTGAATATAGTTTTGACTGGCTTGGTAATGAATATTTTCACAGAAGCGAACTTTATAGTCGTGATCATCAAGCGGTGCATCACATTTAAATTGGATTTGGTTTAATAAAATCCGTTGTCCACTTAGCCAGCACAGTAGCGTGTGGATGAGCATCAAATATGTTGCATAGCTGAACATGCGTTTAGGCGCTTGTTGGTCATAGATCACGATATAAGCAAAGTGATCTTCAATGGTTAAATCACTATGCAAGTCATCTAAAACCAGATTTAAAAATTGTAGGATTTGCTTAAGTGCATCCCCCAAGGTGCTGTTATGCATGACCATTTTCGAAAGTAGTTTAAAACTACCACGTCGCATGGCATGCCGATCCATGCCAAAAAATTCATCATCCATCACATCTGCAAGATGAGTCCATAAAGCCGCATATTGAGAAACAGAAACTCTGGTTTTACGCGATAGCAGTAACTCAGAGGGAATACCCGCCTTTTGTAAAATAGCAGAAATATCAAATTGCTTTTTTTGCGCATCGTGTAATGCTTCATGCACCAAGTCGATTGAAATCGTCCCTTTGCTGTATTCGAGTCCATGCTTCGGCATATGTGCGGATAGGTCCTTGTTCAGAATTGTCCAAATACATCAGAAAAGATGCAACATTTGGAAATTGTACTGAATAAATTCTCTGTTTACTCTGCATCTTAAGTCGAATTTAAAACAAGACATCGTAAATAGGGAATTGATATGGACATTAAAGGAAAAGTTTTTGTTGTGACTGGTGGTGCATCAGGACTAGGCGCTGCGACAGCAACACATCTGATTGGCCTGGGTGCAAAAGTGATTATTGTGGATATGAATCATGAGCATGGCGAAGCGATGCAACGTCAACTGGGTGATCATGCCAAATTTGTTCAATTGGATGTCACTGATGAACAAGCGGTCGGCGCTTTCTTTGCACAAGTTGAAGCGGAATTTGGTCAACTTAATGGCTTAGTGAACTGTGCAGGTATCGCACCTTCTGCAAAAGTTTTAGGTCGTGACGGATTACATGATTTGGCGATGTTCCAAAAAGTATTAAATATTAATGTTTCAGGCACATTCAATATGCTGCGCTATGCGGCACAACTGATTGCTAAATATGAATTAAAAGCAGGTGAAGAAGAGCGTGGCGTGATAGTGAATACTGCGTCGGTTGCGGCTTTCGATGGTCAAATTGGTCAGTCGGCTTATGCAGCATCAAAAGGGGCAGTGGTTGCAATGACATTACCTCTTGCACGTGAGCTTGCACGTGAATCAATCCGTGTGATGACCATTGCTCCGGGTATTATGGAAACGCCGATGCTCAAAGGCTTAGCACAAAATGTACAAGATGCTTTGGGGCAAATGGTGCCTTTCCCACCACGTTTAGCAAAACCACAAGAGTTTGCAAAATTAGTGACGCATATTTTTGAAAATGCCTATCTCAATGGCGAAGTGATTCGTCTTGATGGCGCGATTCGTATGCAGCCTAAATAGTTATTTATTAAAACTGCTTATTCTGGCTTCTACGACGGAGTCTGATCGAGAATAACTTCGTTGACAGTAGCTCATCTCGTTACTTTTGTTTCGGCAAAAGTAACCAAAACCATTGTCATTTGCAAAACTCGTCATCAAGTATTTATTGATTTACAGATTACACAAACATTAGAGATTAATGGCGTCCTGCCTCAGACAGTTGCAAATGACGTCGTCGTGTATCCAACTTTGCTTTATACAGCCAAAGTATTTTTAATTCCGCAGTTATCCAAAATTTAAAGCTATACGCGCTATAAAAGATTTAGAAAAGGAAGTCTCATGATTTTAAATGATGAACAAAAAATGGTTCAGGACATGATGCGAAGCTATTCGCAAGAAAAACTGAAACCAACGGCAGCAGAGCGTGACAAAACGGCAGCATTTCCTGCACAAGAGCTAAAGGAACTTGGTGAGCTAGGTGCTTTAGGCATGACGGTTTCGGATGAATGGGGTGGTGCAGGTTTAGACTATGTGTCTTTGGTTGTTGCCTTAGAAGAAATTGCTGCTGGCGATGGTGCGATTTCCACAATTGTTAGCGTACAAAACTCACTGCCATGTGGCATCACGCAGCGTTATGGTACAGAAGCACAAAAAGAAAAATACTTAAAAAAATTAGCCACAGGCGAATGGTTGGGATGTTTTTGCTTAACAGAACCACAAGTGGGTTCAGATGCGAGTGCGTTGGAATGTAAAGCGGAGCGTGATGGTGACGAGTGGGTGTTAAATGGCACCAAGCAATTTATTACCACAGGAAAACATGCCCAAGTAGCCTTGGTTTTTGCGGTAACGGATAAGTCTGCAGGTAAAAAAGGGATTTCGTGCTTTTTAGTACCAACGGATGCGCCGGGTTATATCGTAACGCGTTTAGAAGACAAAATGGGTCAGCATTGTTCCGATACAGCAACGATTGTTTTAGATGACTGTCGTATTCCTACAGACAGTCTTTTAGGCCAAGAGGGTGAAGGCTATAAAATTGCCTTATCGAACTTAGAGTCAGGTCGAATTGGTATTGCAGCACAGTCTGTGGGTATGGCCCGTGCGGCATTAGATGCAGCCGTTGAATATGCCAATGAACGCAAGGCATTCGGCGTAGAGATTGTACAGCATCAGGCCGTGGCATTTCGCCTCGCGGATATGGCTACCCAAATTGAGGCGGCTCGCCAATTGATTTTCCATGCAGCGACGTTAAAAGATGCAGGTTTTCCATGTTTAAAAGAAGCCTCGATGGCGAAACTTTTTGCATCGACGATGGCTGAACGGGTGTGTTCAGATGCGATTCAGATTCATGGGGGCTATGGTTATGTATCTGATTTCCCAGTAGAACGAATTTATCGTGATGTGCGTGTCAGTCAAATCTATGAAGGTGCATCGGACATTCAGCGGCTGGTGATTGCACGTGAAGTCACCAAAGGGTGAAAGGTTAAAAAATAGACTTTAGTCGATGTTCAAACCCTGCAATGGCGTTGATGGTTATGGAAATTGCAGGGCACATCCAAACATGGTTATCTAGGTATAGACAGTCTAAGAATAGGTAATTTACGAATAGATTGTCGAAGAGTATAAGTTTCAAAACTAAAAAACCGACATTGCAATCGGTGTATAGAAAAGCAGTAAAAGCGGATGTGGCAAAGGAATCGTCACTAGTACGCAGCGGTACAACAACAAGATCAATAAACCTCAAAGTCTTGCACTTTGAATCATAGAGAACAGGATAGGAATTGTCGTCATGAAGACACTAGAACAAGCATATCGTGATTTTAATTTTGAAAAAATGGTTGCAGAACAATTGGTCGGTACGCCAAGTTCAATCAATGCTTATGATGAATGTTGTGGGCGCTATGTTGGGCAAAATCGAACTGCACTGATCTGGGAAGGTAAAAATGGTGAATCTGAACAATGGACTTTTGAGCAATTAGATTTAGCTTCGGCACAATTGGCGAATTATTATCAGCGCATTGGGCTAAAAGCAGGTGATTGCATTGCAGGTCTATTACCCCGTACTGCAGAGTTATTGATTACTATTTTGGCAACATGGCGTATAGGGGCAATTTATCAGCCTTTGTTTACGGCATTTGAGTCCAAAGCGATTGAGCATCGGGTGCAAACTGCGGGAACAAAGCTGATTGTAACCAACACTGAGCAACGATCAAAACTTAATCACATTGATTTACCGCATATTTTAAACGTACATGCCGATCAAGCAATTCAAACAGATCCTGACTTTTGGTCAGAGTTGCAATTGCATGACGCCACATTTAACTCAGTTCCCCGTTCATTTGACGATGAATTTTTAATGATGTTTACATCGGGAACGACCGGTTTAGCCAAGTCTGTACCTGTGCCACACAAAGCGTTATTGGCATTTAAAGGGTATATGACACATGCGGTTGATTTGCGTGATGAAGATTCATTTTGGAATTTGGCAGATCCGGGTTGGGCTTATGGTTTGTACTATGGAATTGCAGGGCCATTAAGTTTAGGACACAGCATTATTATGGATGAACGGGCTTTTAGTGTTGATCATGCACTTCAAGTCATCAAAAAATATAAAGTCAGTAATTTGACTGGTTCACCAACGGCTTTTCGTATGTTCTTTGGCTTCAAAGAAAAATTTGACGCATCCATAAAATCACATTTACGGGTTGTGAGTAGCGCAGGTGAGCCGCTAACGCCTGAAGTGATTCAATGGTTTAATCACGACTTAAACGTCAATATTTATGACCAATATGGACAAACGGAACTTGGAATGGTGATTGCAAATCATCATGCTTTAGAACACTACAAAAAAGTGGGTTCAGCCGGTTTTGCTATACCGGGCCATCGTTTCGCGGTGCTTAATAAAGACTATCAAGAAATTGAACGTGGTGGCATTGGAACATTGGCATTAGATTGGTCGCAATCTCCACTGATGTGGTTCACAGGCTATGGTGGCAATAACCGTAAAGCCTTTGTCGGGAACTACTATTTAACCGGTGATACCGTTCGTTTAAACGAAGAAGGCGGCATTGATTTTGTGGGTCGTGCTGACGATGTCATTACAACGTCAGGCTATCGTGTAGGACCTTTCGATGTGGAAAGCACATTATTAGAGTGCGAAGAGGTTTTAGAATCGGCAGTTGTCGGTAAGCCTGATCCTGAGCGTACAGAATTGGTCAAAGCTTTTGTGGTATTGAAACCACAATATCAAGCAAGTTCAGAACTCATGGATAAGCTACAAGCCTATGTGCGATCTCGTTTATCCAAGCATGCTTATCCAAAAGAAATTGAATTTGTAGATGGGTTGCCTAAAACATCGAGTGGAAAAATCCAACGTAATCTGTTGAAACAACAAGAAGTGGCCAAAGCGCAATTAATGCAAAAGGTCAGTTAAGTTTAGGCTGAGATGGATTAAAGGAAAGGCTGCGTACATGCAGCCTTTTTTCGATTTGCTTATCTGAAGTTGGATAATAATTATTTTTGATTTGGCAATTTTAATGCTGAGACATCGGTAAATGTTTTGGAAAGCTCATGAGGCAAAGCAGTGCAGAAATAAGTGCACAAGCAAACATGATTGTGACTAAACCTAAGCTGCCAAAATTACTAAATTTACCGGTTAAAGTTGTAATGATCGCACCAAAGCCAAATTGTAAAGCACCTAATAATGCAGATGCTGTGCCAGCATTTTTATGCTGAAACATAAGAGCCAACTGGCTGCCGGTAGGCATAATGAAACCTAATAGTGCAACGGCAATAAATAGTGCGCTACAGAAGAATATTAGATTTGAATAGCCTAAGCATATCGCAAGGAGCAGTATAGCCATGATGAGTAAGAAACTGCTGTTCATGATTTTATAGGCATTCAGTGGTCCAAATTTTTCATGCACTTTGGGGTTAAAGATTGCAGCAGCAATTAAACCAAATGCATTGAATGCAAAGAGCAGGCTAAATTGGGTAGAACTTAGCTGATACTCACTGATAAATACACTGGCTGAACCAGCGATATAAGCAAAGAAGCCAGCTTGCGCAATACACAGTGTCAGTGAGTAAATGATGAACTTACGATCCCTGATAATTTGCCCATATAATTTGATGGTTTGTGAAAGCTTGAATTGTTGGCGCATTTCCACTTGACGTGTTTCAGGGAGTAGCATTGCAACGGCTGCCAATACAATCGCGGCATATACGGCTAAAAAAATAAAAATATTTCGCCATGAACCTAAAGCCTGCAAGCCATCACCAATTAGAGGTGCAGCCACCAATGAAAGGCCTAATATCGCCAAAACCATTGACATCATTTTGCCCATTGCGGGGCCTTGAAACTGATCTTTGATGATGGCAAACGCAATCACCATCCCAATTGAACCACCTAAACCTTGAATAAACCGAATCCATTGTAATTGTTCAACGCTTTGTGCAAATGCGCAGCCGATTGAGCCTAAAATATAAATTCCTAAACCTAAGTAAATAAGCGGCTTACGGCCAAATTTATCCGAGAGTGGGTCATACATCAGCTGGCCAAGCATTAAACCCACAAAAAATGTCATCAAACTCAGTTGGATCGCACCTTCGCTACTCCCTAAAGATGTTGCCATAGCGGGAATGCTTGGTAGGTACATATCAATACCTATCGGGCCGATGGTTGCGAGTAATGCAATGAGTATGAGCATTGCACGTGTATTTGATGCTGTCATAATGTGGTCGGATCTTGTGAAAAGCGGCGCATTATGAAACCTATTGGTTCCCTAAGTTAAGGAGAGCAGCATTGGCAAAACTAGGCCGTCCTTTGGTCATGTCGGCAGAACAGCGGCGTGCAGAAATCTTTTCTATTGCAGAACAACTCTTTGGTGAGAAGGGCTTTGAAAATGTCACCATGTCTGAAATTGCGACCGCAGCAGGTATGTCTAAAAAAACGCTATATGTGTATTTTTCTGATAAACGTGAACTGCTTATTTCATTGGTTGAGTCGTCCTATATCTGGACTGAAGATGCTTTTGATGCCAATAGTTTAGATCGTGTGTTGGCCTTGCAGAATCAGTTGAAGAAAATCGCTGAGCATGTCCTGTCCGAGCGGCATATTAAGTTGTGCCGACTGGCGATCGCAGAGCGTGTTGGTGTTGATGGAATAAGTGATACTTTTTATGAAAAAGGTATCGCCAAAAGCCGAGATCATTTGATTCATACTGTGAGTCATATTCCAAGTGCCCAATTTGTATTGAACTTAAATGCAGATATCATGGCGGATATGTTATTTGGTGCAACCATTTCGAAGCCTTTCGTCGATTTACTATTTTTAAATCAGCAGATCGATATGCAGCAGGTAAATACGGCAATTGAACAAAGTATTCAGGCTTTGTTTAAAATGTGAATGCCTAAATTTTCATAGCAAAATTGAATATTTATTTTCGTCCTTATCTTTGGATTGCTCGTTATAATGGCCTCGGTTTTATGTTTTAAATGAGATAGCAGAACATGGATGCACAGCTCGATCTAGATTCAGACATGGAATTAAGTGATGATGAAATGCATCTATACAGCCGTCAAATATTGCTTGATGGTTGGGACATCGATGCGCAAGAGAAGCTAAAACTTGCCAATGTACTCATCGTAGGGTGTGGTGGAATTGGTTGTACTACAGCCGAATTATTGGCACGTGCAGGCGTTGGCCAAATCACTTTGATCGATGCAGATCGCATTGAAATCAGTAATTTGCAACGACAAATCGCGTATATCGAACACGATGTAGGTTTTTATAAAGCTGAAATTTTGGCTAAACGTTTACAAACGATTAACCCGTATATCCGTGTGCAAAGCTATACCTCAAAATTAGATGAAAGCAATGCAAAGGCATTGATTTCACAGCAAGATTTGGTTCTCGACGGTTGTGATAATTTCAGCACGCGTTATTTGGTCAATGCAAGCTGCGTAGAAAATAATATGGCGCTGATTAGTGCTTCAGCGATTGGTTTCCAAGGGCAACTGTTTATGGTCGAAGGAAACGCGGCATGTTATGAATGTCTATTTCCAAAAGAACAGCATGCCAATGAAAGTTTGCGCTGTGCAGACTCGGGTGTGCTTGCAACCACACCAAATGTTATGGCAAGTTTGCAAGCTCATCATGCTTTGCTTTATTTGGGTTTAGGAAAGACAGTATTGAAACAAAAACTTTTGTTGTGGGATGGTCTGTCAATGAAACAAAAAATTCTCGCTTTTGAAATAGATCCCGATTGTCCAATCTGTCAGGCAAGATAAAGCAGCAAGCCCTTATTTTTTTGCTACACTCACGTTAATTATTTTTTTCTAAGACATTATGAAAAACAATATCTGGTTAGATGGAATTCGCTCGGTTGCCCGCATGGGTGAGACCGCTGTCGTTGCGGCAAAAGCCGGCTTTAAATATGCAACTGAAAAACCAAGTAACGCAAAATTAATGCGTGAAACTTTTGAATCACTAGGTTCAACCTATATTAAATTAGGTCAATTTATTGCCAGTACACCTTCTTTATTTCCGCGTGAATATGTAGAAGAGTTTCAAGGCTGTTTAGATCAGACACCGTCATTGCCGTTTAGTTATGTGCAGCAGGTATTGGCTTCAGAATTTGCTGGCCGTAATTTAGATGAAATATTTGCTTCAATTGATGAAAAGCCTTTGGCTTCTGCATCTATTGCACAGGTACACGCTGCTAAATTGGTCAGTGGTGAAAATGTTGTTATCAAGGTGCAAAAGCCGGGTGTCGAGACGATTCTCTATACAGATTTAAATGTCTTACATTGGGCTACTAAACTGGTTGAAAAAGCTGTACCCAAAGTCAAATTTGCTTCACTTGCAGATATTGTTGAAGAAATTAAAGTTCGCATGGTACGTGAAGTGGACTTTATTGAAGAAGCTCAAAATCTTGACGACTTTGTGAATTATCTGAACGTAACTCAAAACAAAGCCGCAACAGCACCAAAGGTTTATCACCAATATTCAACACGTCGTGTCTTAACCATGGAACGTTTATACGGCGTGCCATTGACCGATTTTGACGTGGTCAAGAAAGTCGCTAAAGATCCATCGCAAGTTTTGGTGACAGCGATGAATACATGGTTTGGCAGCTTGATGTTATGTAATAGTTTCCATGCAGACTTACATGCAGGCAACCTGATGTTGCTTGAAGATGGTCGAGTTGGATTCATCGATTTTGGTATCGTGGGCCAGTTGAAACCTGAAGTGTGGACAGCATGTATTGCGTTTATGGATGCCCTACAAAAAACTGACTACAACTTGATGGCTGAAAATATGCTGAAAATGGGCATGACGGCTGTCAAAATTGACACACAAGTCTTAGCTGCCGACTTAGAGCGCTTATTTAGCGGTGTGCTTTTGGCCGATCCGCAAGAGTTATTAACCTCGAATCCTGCCGATTTGAATGACATCATGATTGATATGGTACAAGTCGGAGAGCGTCATGGTATTCGCTTCCCACGTGACTTCGCTTTATTATTCAAACAAATGTTGTACTTCGATCGCTTTATGCGCATCCTTGCGCCATATACCGATATTTATGCAGACCAGCGTATTCAGATGGTGCAGACTATGGATCCTAATTTATTGTTGAAGCAATAATTTAGCCGCAAGATATAAATAAAATCCTCTTGCTTAAACAGGAGGATTTTATCGATGTTTAAGATTTTATTTTGAGTGTAAGAATGGACGCAATTATCATTGAAGGTTTGAAAGTTGAAACTGTAGTCGGCTGTTTCAATTGGGAGCGTCAAATTATTCAGCCTTTGATGCTCGACCTCAATATTCAAACCAGTTTAGCGCAGGCGGCTCAGTCAGATGAGCTTGAAGATACCTTGAATTATGCTGAAATTTGCGAAATATCAGCCAAAGTCATTCAAACTGCTCAACCTAAATTGATCGAACATGCAGCAAAACTGGTGATTGATGCACTTTTTGCTACCTATGACAGCATTGAATCTATTATGATTAGCATCCGGAAGCCTGCCATTATCGCGCAAGCCAATTCTGTAGGAATTCGTCTTGAACGCCACCGAAACGATTTTCGCCCTAGCTCTGGCGAGTAATTTCAATCCCAAACCGCATTTTCAACAGGCTTTACGTCAAATTCAGGCTTTGGGTCATGTTGAATTTTCCAAAATTTATGTGATTCCTTGTCGTGATGGCATTGGGGCGGATTATTGGAATGCAGCTTGTTTGGTGAAAAGCAGTTTATCTGTAGATGAAATCAGCACCTTACTGAAAAAAATGGAAGCAGACTCAGGTCGTGTTCGTCCGTCTCATAATATCGCTTTGGATCTGGATCTGATCGCGTGGGGCGAAAGCTTAGCGCACATGCAATTTAATCCGAAAAAACTGCCTTTAGCACTCGATGTTAAAATACCAATGTTCGACATTTGGAAAAATGAAATGTTTGAACATCCAGCACATCAATTTCCTATGGTGAGTTGCCAAAAAGTTTTAGTGGATTGAGCGAATGAAACGAAATGTTTTCAATGCACATGAGTGATATTTCAAACTGACCTTAAATACGCTAGATAAACAATAACAAAAATATTCAAATCCTGTCATGGTATGCGCTAGCGTATAGGCTGTCGCAGGATTACATTATCTTTTTAGCTTCAAAATAATGATATGAACTGGACTGATCTGATTCAGCACTATGGCTATATTGCGATTTTTATTGGCACATTGTTTGAAGGAGAAACAGTGCTGATGATTGGCGCCTATGCCGTCCATCAACACATACTTCATTTTCCAATGTTGATTGCGGTGGCGATGCTAGGCAGTTTTATTATCAAATGGGCGCTCGCTATGGGCAAAAACTCATCCAGACTAATGCTGAATTTGCACAAAAATTCGATCGTGCGAGCCAGTTTATTGAACATTATCCTATTTTGACCATTTTATTTATGCGCTTTGCTTGGGGTTTTAGAACTATTTTACCTATTGCAGTCGGTGTGCGTGCTTATCCTGTTTGGAAATATGTGCTGATTAATCTAGTTGCCTGTTTTATTTGGGCGATGTTGGTCGCAATGATTGGCTTCCAAATCAGTCATTATTTACATCTATTTTGGGCGAAAATGCTGCCTTATCATCAAGATATTTACATCGTTATTGCCGTTATTTTATGTATCGTATTCTTCCGTGTGCTCTATACGGTGTTGAAGTGGTGGCGTAAGCATCATCAACATTGATAAAGTGAACGTGGCTGATCTGATAAAATCGTCAAAACATAATCAAAAGATTTAAAGGGATATTTAGTGAGCGCAATATGGGCTTAGGTTATGGTGCGGGTGCGGGAGGTTTCCTTATTATTTGCTTTGCGATTTTGGTGCTATTTATTGTCATTGCGATTTGGTTGAGTTGGAATAATTGGTATAAAAAGCAAAAAAATCGACCATATAAAGTAAATGCGGTACTTAAAATTGGTTTATCTGGCGTATTGTTTTTCCCTTTATTTGTTGCAGTAACGCTGGGATTGTTCGTGATTTCAGATCTTAGTTCTGACTATGCAGAGTGGCAGCATCAAAAGAAAATTCATATACAGTTGCAGGAACCCTTAAACTTTGGAGAGGTTGTACTGCCTGAAGGCACGTGGATTAACCGATCATTTGAAACCGACTATACTCTGGAACAGATGACTGATATTCGTCAAGGTCTGACTTCGGCTCGTTTTCCAGAGATTATTCAAATAGCTGGATTTGATGTTATTGCATTTGAGCTGGATCGTCATTTATTGCTGGAATTGGCACATGATCAAACCGTTATGATGAATAACCAAAAGGAAATTTGTCCGGCAGGATGGCTGCTTGAATTAGGTGGATCAGGTTATCCGTCCACTGAGCAACTTTATAGTTTGAATTTTGATTGGTTTACACCAAGTCGATGGCAGCCTATAAACTGTTTTGATGGCGAAGGAATTATTGTATTAGAGTCAAAACATTACTTATGAAAAAGCCTGCATCATTGCAGGCTTTTTGTTCACTATTTATAGAACTTAGCGACAATCATTAGAAAAGCATTAAATGTAATAACTGGTTTTGGTCATCAGCTTTGAAATACCAGTCATGGCAATACGAACTGGAACAGGAAGGTCTACACCACCTGCATTGAGTGCTGTATCACGGTGATGCAGCTCATCTTCATTCATTTGCACTAAAATTTTACGTGAACGTTCGTCTTGTTCAGGAAGTTGGCGGATGTGATCTTCTAAATGCAGGCTCACTTGGCGCTCAGTTTCAGCGACAAAACCTAAGCTGTATTTATCACCGGCAATACCTGCCAATGCACCCATCCCAAAAGAAAGGCCGTACCAAACAGGGTTGAGCAGACTAGTATGGCTGTCTAATTCTTTTAAGCGGTCTTCACACCAAGCCAAATGATCTTGTTCTTCAATCGCAGCGTGTTCCATTTCACGGCGGACATTTGGCAGTTTAGCGGTGAGTGCTTGGCCATGATAAAGCGCTTGGGCACAAACTTCACCACTATGGTTGACACGCATTAGACCCGCCACATGACGTGCTTCACTGACTGCAAGTTGAGTCTTTTCAGCAACAGACGGATTTTCACGATGTGCAGCCGTTGCTCCGGGAACTAAACTACGTAAGGCCTGATCAAATGAGTGAATAAGTTTGTCGACACCTGTAAATTGACGCATGGATTAATCCTCCAGAGAGACTTGCGTAGTTTGAAGCAAAGGTTTGATGCGTAATAGCAGCCAAATACAAAAAATTGCACTGAGCACTGCGGTTATACAAAAAAGTATTTTAATATCAATCTTTAAAACACTCAGAATAATAATTGAAAATATAGCAGAAGATACCATAAATACCGCATTTAAAATGTTGTTTGCGGCAACGACTCGCGCACGATGTGAGCGTGGGGAGTAAGCTTGCATCATTGCATAGAGTGGAACGATGTAAAATCCGCCACTAATGCCCAATAAAGTCACGGCAATCATGACATGGTAATAGCCCCAACCTTGATGAAAAACTTCTGAAAGGGTAATAAGTGGGCCAGTTTGAGTAGGGACGAGGGTCAAACTAAAGGCTAAATACAGTGCAAATACCGTTAAACCTACAGCACCGATGGGAACCATCTTAATATTGACTTGAGTGCCGCCCAATTTACGACAAAGTAATGAACCCACGCCCACACCCACAGAGAAAAAAGTCAATAGCAAGCTAACGACATTTTCAGAGGCATGTAGGTTTTGCTGGGTCATTTGTGGAATTTGAGTGAGGTAGGTAGCACCATAAAACCAATACCACGAGTTCCCCAATAAAATGGTAAAAATCAGCGGCAAACTTTTGGCATATTTCATCGTTTGGTAACTGGTACGAAAAAAATTCCAATCGATTTTTAAATCAGGTGTTGTGACATTTTGCTTAAGAATAAAACGACTGGTGATATAACCTAAAATGGCGATGGTCATTACCGTCAGGCTGATCCACATTAAATTGCCTTGAGATGAAGCAATCACTGCACCGCCCAAAATCATCCCGAATAAAATTGCCATGGATGTTGCCGATTGGAAGAGCGCATTGCCTGACATCAGCTCATTGGGTTTTAAAATTTCAGGCAAAATCGCATATTTGATTGGACCAAAAAATGTCGAATGGGTTCCCATCAAAAATAGAGCCACCAATAATAACCATAAATGACCGGTCAGAAAGCCAATACTGCCGATGATCATGATGATAATTTCTAAAATTTTGATACCACGGACAAGTTGTGAACGTTCAAACTTATCTGCGATCTGTCCCGCTGTCGCTGAAAAAATAAAGTAGGGTAAAATAAACAATAATGCAGCTAGATTGTTTAGCGTGCTGATGGGTAATGCCTGTTGTTGGATTAATCCATAGGTAATGACCAACAATAAAGCCTGTTTATAGACATTGTCATTGAGCGCCCCAAAAAATTGGGTCAAAAACATAGGCAGGAAGCGGCGTGTACCTAGCAGATGTTCGTTGTTATTCATAAGCGTCTTGCTACATTAAGTTTTATTAAGAAATGTGAGTGATTGGTAAAATCTCTAAAAAAATCATGTAATATGTTTTTGAGTTTGGGGATGGCGAAAAACCAATAGATATAAGATTTTTAGCTCTACATCTGATTGACTAAGTCCATTACATAATGAAATTTGTTAGAGTTTGCTATGCCTGCAAAAATCAAGTTTAAAAAAACAATGCTTCATCACAGTATGGCTCACTGCATACGACAGCATCATAGCAATAAAAGTCTTTATATGAGCATCTTTTTGACCTTGTGTGCTCAGCATAGTTTCGCCCAAATTCCCGCGGAAACTGTTCCAACCTTTGCAGATACAAAAGCAGAGATTGTTGCTGAAATCAAGGATGAGGCTGTAAAGCAAGGGTTGTCGACACCTGAAGCAGTTGAAAAAATTGAAAATATAAATGAGCCGGGAGAATCTGTTGATAGCATGAAAATGCTGCAAGAACAGCAGCAAGCAGGAACACAACTACAAGAATTTATACCCATTGAGTTCGAAGATTTAGAAAACTTACCCGTGACACCTGTTGATCAAAACATGGCGAATGAGATCTTCCAAGTTGCTGAAGAAGCCAAACGTCAGGCGCAGGAGTACCGTGCGACACAGCAAACAGAAGTTGCTGTAGCGGATTTTACCCAAAAAGAGTTAACGGAAATTAACCAAGCGCCAGTCAATATTGATCAGCTCATGAGTGAAATTCGCTCTGATAATGAAATTATTGCGACACAAAATGAAAATGCCAGTACTCTGCAAGAGCTGAATAATCCAACCGTGGAAGATGATGCAGAGCCGGGTATTTTTAAGCGCTTATTATATAAAGTACGTCCGCCACGTCAGATGAATACGGCAAAAGTGCCACGAATTAGTGCGGATGTTGAAATTACCTCAGCACATAATACCAGTCAGACTTCGAGTAAGGCTTATGGTGCGGCGCTGGAAGATCTCAAAGCCAATATTAAAGGCAAGCTTTCAAGTTTTACTCAAGAGTCTTTTAGCGATTTTCCATCGGCTTTGCCTCAATTACGCAGCTTGTCCAATCAGGCTGCACAAGCTGTGGGCTTCTATCAGTCTGAATTCAAATTTGAAAAAGTGTCTGATAGTAAAGTTCGTGTATTGGTTACACCAAATACGCCTGTGCAAATTCAAAAGCAAAATATTGAATTTTCAGGGGCTGGAGCTAATCAAGCTCAGTTTCAGGTGATTGGTGTTTTACCAGATCAGGAAGAAGGTGACATTCTTAATCATGGTGAATACGAAACGACGAAAGGCCGAATTAATGATGCAGCAACTAATAACGGTTATTTCGACTCGTACTGGCGTTTGCACGATGTAAGAGTGGCTCAACCACAAAATACAGCCGATATCAATTTGCGCTTTGAAACGGGCGAGCGTTATAAGCTGGGCGAAGTCGAATTTAGAATGAGCGATCCGAATGCAGAGTTTCCATTGGATCGCGATATTTTAGAAAGCTTGGTGACGTGGAAAGACGGTGCTGACTATACTTTCTGGCGTGTGAATGGTTTGGCCAATAACCTGACGAACTCGCGCTATTTTAACTACACCTTGGTTGATGCGATTCGACCAGACCCGATTGAAAAGCCGCTTGAACTGCCACCAGATATTCAGACCTTGGTTGATCAAAATCAGTTGTCTGAAAGTTCACAAGTGGTGAAAGATAAAACTGAAGTGATGTCGAATAAAGAAGTCACGCAAAAAGTGGTTGATGAAGACCAATTTGCGGGGGTGAATGATGCAGAGCAATCCTCTAAATTACGCAGTTTGCAAGATACGCAAGATGCTAAACAAGCAGAACAAGATCGCTTAAAAGCGCAAGCACGCGAAGATAAAAAAGTCCCTGTGATCGTGACACTGAATGCAGACAAGCTGAATAGTGCAGAAATTGGTGCAGGTTTTGGTACTGATACAGGCACACGTGTTCGTGGCCAGTATCGCCGTGCCATCGTGAATAAACGTGGTCATTCTTTTGACGCCAACATGGAAGTATCCAAAATCCGTCAATCGATTGATGGACGCTATAACATTCCATATAACCACCCATTAAATGACTATGTCAGCTTAGTCGGTGGTTATGAACGTGAAGAACGTGATGATGTCGGTCAAGGTGTTAATCTTTCCATTGAATCTGCTGTAGCGGGTGTGGACCGGATTATTAAAAACCCCCGTGGTAGTTGGCAGCATACCTTTGGTTTACGTTATCGTTTGGACCGTATTACTGATGACGGACTTAATCCTAGTGATGACATTCCAGATGCATTCTTGGTGAATACCAACAATGAACAACAGTCCTTGATGTTTGGCTATGAAATTTCTCGAACCGACTCTGATAAACGTGTGAATCCGAGTAAAGGGATCAAGCAAACCTATAAAGTTGAAGTCGGAAGTGAAAGCTTACTTTCAGATGCTGATATGGCGATCTTGAATGCGGGCTGGCGCTTTATTTATTCGTTGGGTGAAAATGATAATCACCAAGTCGTTGGGCGCAGTGATTTAGGTTATATTCTGACAGAGAACTTTGATAAAGTTCCTTATAACTTACGCTACTTTACCGGTGGTGACCAAACCATTCGCGGCTTTGACTATAAGAGTTTAGCGGCCGAAGAAAATGGCTATAAAATTGGTGGTCAAGTCTTGGCAACGGGTTCATTAGAATACAACTACCAATTTAAAGAAGGCTGGCGTGCTGCGGTCTTTAGTGACTTTGGTAATGCGTACGATAAAGACTTTAATACACCGACTGCATATAGCGCAGGTGTGGGGATACGTTGGGCATCGCCAATTGGCCCAATTCGTTTAGATGTCGCTACCGGACTTTCTGACGACAGCAAACCAATTCGTTTACATTTCTTTATTGGTTCACAATTATAATTTTTAGGTGATGTGTTTTTTATGACTGAACAAGAACAGCAAGAACCAGAAAACGAAACGCCGGTAGAGCAACTGCCGAAGAAGCGTCGTATTCTTCGAAGTGTCATTTTGACCTTCGTGTTCGTGCTTATCTTTTTGGTGGCTGCATTGGCGGTCATGTTCTCTACAGACAAAGGTAGTAAGTTTTTACTTGACCGTGTTCTGGAACGTCAGCAAATCATTCACTATGAATATGAAGGTGGTAACCTGTGGCGGGGCATTATTCTACGAAATGTCCTCGTTACGCTAAAACCTGTCGATGTAAAAATTGACCGTGCCGATATTACACTCGGTTGGCGCGCCATTATTAATAAAGAAATTCATTTAAATAAGGCAGATGTTAAAAATCTGCAAATTATTACCAAGACCCCACCTAGCGATAAACCTTTTGTATTTAGTGAAATCCGTTTGCCGTTCGTACTTCGTGTCGATCATGCAGATTTAGATCATATGTTGATTAAAACCCATAGTTCAGGTGTGGATTTTTATGATATTGAATTAAATGAAGCGCTTTGGTCAGGGACGGAATTAAAATTCGAAGATACCCGTATGGATATGGGGTATTTGTCCGTGCGCCAAGCCTCGGGGAATATGAAATTTGAAGGCAAGTATCCGCTAAATGCTGTGGGGATTGTTAATTTACCTTCATTACGTGAAAGCCTGAAAATTCATGATATTCAAGTGGTGGCTAAAGGATCTCTTGATACGATTCAAGCCGGTGTGGCAACTCATACGCCTGATCTTTTAACAGGATGGGCAGTGGTCCATCCAATGCGTCCACATGTCCCGATGTTTGGTGCGCTTAAATTTAAAAACTATCATTTACCTTTACTGACTGAGCAAAAGCTCTTTGCTAAAAATGGGCTGGCAAAATTAAAAGGGGATATTCAGCGTCTCAATTTAGATTTAGACACGGACCTGAGCGGGGCCAATATTCCTGAGGGTAAATATACTGCGCTCATGAGTACGGACTTGGTCAACCAACTTGATATTTCTAACCTAAATGGTCAAGTGATGGGCGGTGCTGTCAATTTGGGTGGCGTGGTGAGTTGGAAAGATCAGGTCACTTGGGATGTAAGTGGTCGTTTGGATAAAATTAATCCAAAACATAAGCTGATCCCGCAAGTGGTTCAAGATTTTCTACCTGTAAATTTAAACAGTAAGATTGCGTCCAAAGGGACCCTTGAAAAAGGTATGCACTTGACGGCGTTGGTGGATTTTGACCAATATGAAACTTGGAATTTAAAACTCGATCAAGCGCCTGCCAAAAATAATAAAGCTCAGCCGATGCTGATGGATGTGTCTTGGAAAAATATAGACCGTGCAGTGCCATATGTTGGATGGTTGAGTAGTGATTCGGGCAATGTGCAATTGGCGCTTACAGAAGGTCAGCAGAACATCAACGTGGCGACCACCGTGTCAAGACATGAAAAAGGTGCTCTGCCTGCTGGACAATATCAAGCCAAACTGAATCTGAAAAATAACAATCTCAATGTCCCTGCCTTTAGTTATGTGGCCGACAAAGGTCAGCTCAAAGGTAATGCAGTTGTAGAATTGCCTGATCAAAAACGTATGCTGAAATGGCAAGCCAATGTACAAGCACAGCAGTTCAATCCGCAAACCATCGTAGCTGCTGCGCCTGTCGATCAAATTACAGGGTCATTAAAAGCCAATGGTTATGCAAAACCAAATCAACAGATTATTCAGCTGAATAATATTGATTTGTTAGGCCGACTAGCACAGCAAAATGAAACGGTTCATTTAACAGGTAAATCTACTGCTGCGCTGACTTTCCATGATGAGAAACAAGGTGGAGGCTTTAAAGCTTTTGCTGTGAATTATAATGGTGGCCTCAATGCAAGCCAAGTTGCCGCAAGTAAAGGCAGTTTGATTTTCAAAGTATCGGGTACACCTGAATTAATTAAAATAGCCGAGCTACGTCATGATGGCGTGGCAGGTAAAATTTCTGCCAATGGACAAGTTTTACTACAAAAAGCCATTGGTTGGGATATCAATGCATCACTGGTGCATTTTAAGCCGCATTACTTTGCCTCAAATGTACGGGGTGAATTATCTGGAAATTTAAAAACCAGTGGTGTGTGGTCAGATACGCTAAAACGTATTCAAATTGAACGTCTGAATTTGGCAGGTATGATCAATAACAAACCTGTCCGTGGTCAAGGTAACTTGGCGATGGTGATTAATTCAAATCAATCCGGCTTTATGCCAAAACAGTTTGAAGCGAATAATTTACTGTTGGCTTATGCCAATAACCAAATTCAAGCCACAGGTAATGCACAAAATTTACAATTGAAAATTAATGCACCGGCATTATATGAAATTTATGCAGGCCTACGTGGACGTGCTTATGGCTACTTAAATGTTCAAGCACAACCACGACTGCAAGCATCTGCCAATATCGCAATAGATGACTTCGCTTTTAATAATTTATTCAGTGTGAAAAAAATACGGGTGCAAGGCGAGTTGCCAACTTCTGCGACTTCACCAAGTTTATTAACGGCAACGATGGATAATTTACGCAGTAACAACCGTGAGATTGTGAAAGGTCAAATTTCACTGGCCGGTACACGTAATGCGCATTTATTAAAAGTCAGTGCTGAAAATAAATTATCAAAATTTTATGTGCAGTTAGCTGGTGGTTTTAACGCACAAAATAATTGGCTTGGTCAGATTCAAAAAGGCGACTTTGACTCCTTGCGTACACGTCTTGTGCAGCGTCAAAATGCATCGATTATTTACAACACTGCACAGTCTGACTTATTTGTCGGCGCACATTGTTGGATGAGCCAGCAAAGTGAATTATGTTTTGATCAGCCGATTCGTGTGAATAAAAACCGCGGCAATGTATCCTTTGTGACAAAGAACCTAGACTTAAATGATTTTGCAGCATTTATGCCTGAAGGCCTGGCGATCACGGGTAAAGTGAATGGTTATGCGAAAGCGTCTTGGGCGAAAGGTGCAAAACCTAAAATTGATGCACGTTTAGTGACTCGTGACGGTTTACTCGGTTTAGCAGCGGAAGACCCACAGTATTTAGCATCTACTTTAAAATATGATGAAGTAGGTTTGATTGCGAAAAGTGTCGCTGAAGGGCTACAAATTCGACTTGATACCAAAGCTCCAGATATTGGTACAGGTTATGCCAATATTATTATTGACCCGTATAAAGCCAACAAACCGATCCGTGGTGAAGTGGCCTTTAACCAAGTTCAATTGAAAATCTTAAAACCATTTATACAAGATGTCCGTTCAATGGGCGGTACGTTGTCTTATGCGGCAAAAATTAGCGGAACATTGTCTCAGCCTTTAATGGATGGTGAGATTCGAGTGAAAAATGGCTCGATTAGCATGATTTCATTGCCTGTAAACTTGACCAATATTCAGTTGTATTCTGCTGTACGTCAAAACCACGCTACGATTGATGGTGCATTTAACAGTGGTCGTGGTGTGGGCAAATTAACCGGAAATATTGACTGGAAAAATGATCCACGTATCCAGTTGAATTTAACGGGTAATGAAATGTTGGTCCGTCAAGCGCCATTGATCACCGCTGTTGTAAAGCCTGATTTATCTTTAGATGTGCTGCCTTTCAGTAAGAAATTAACCTTAAAAGGTAAAATTGATGTGCCACGTGCATTGATTTCGATGCCAGAATCTTCTGCAACCGTGGTTGGGGTATCTTCAGATGTACGTGTGGTGCATGAAGGTGATAACCAACTTGAAATCTTAAAATCGGCACGTCCTTGGGATATTCGCGCAGATGTACAGGTGAACATTGGTAATCAAGTGATTTTCCAAGGTTTTGATAGTCGAATTCCGTTGATTGGTCGTTTGAATTTGACACAACGTGGTTTAGAAACAGCAATGCGTGCCAATGGTGCAATCGGTGTTTCTCAGCGTGTGAAAATCGAAGCTTATGGTCAAAGTCTGGACTTGAACCGTGCGATTGCCCGTTTCAATGGACCATTGGCGAACCCAACTTTAGATATTGATGCCAATAAAGCCGTACAAGGCAGTACCGTTGGTGTTCGTGTGACGGGTACAGCATCAAGTCCTGCAATTCAGGTGTATAACGATGCAGGTCTGTCTGAACAAGAAGCCTTAAATGCCTTAATTACAGGTCGTATTAATGAAGGAAGTTCAGGTTTAAGTCAGGCGGAAGGTTTCCGTTCTGATGTGAACAATACGATTGCTGCAGCGGGTATTAGTATGGGCTTGGGTGGTACACGTGCATTGACCAATCAAATTGGTCGTACATTTGGTCTGAGTGGTTTGGCATTGGATGCTCAAGGAACAGGGGATGATACTCAGGTTTCTGTGACGGGTTATATCACACCTGACTTATTCATTCGTTATGGCGTCGGAGTATTTACACCTGTGAATAAATTGACCTTACGTTATCAAATGAATCAACGTTTGTACTTGGAAGCGAGTCAGTCTTTAGAGCGTGCAATTGACTTATTCTATAACTGGCGCTTCTAAGAGAAGTCAAAATTTGAATATAAAAAAATGCAGCTTAGGCTGCGTTTTTTATGCAAATAATGAATTGAGAAATCAATCTTTAAACGTATCATTCAGTGCCTGTTGTACTGCTTCAACACGAGTCTTGCAGGCTTTATAGGCTTGCATCGACTCTTCAACGATTTTCATAAGATTATCAATATCGGGTTCTTGCTGAGATTCGAGTAATTCAGCATTACGTTTTAAAACTTCATAGCCTTCTTTAAAACTTAGAGTATCAGTCGTCATGATTTTTTACCTGTATATGTTGAATGTCAGCCGTGATGATGCCGTCTTGCATTTCAATTTCAATCGGTGAATGCGTTGAAGGCTGAAGATTTTTCGTTGCGCGAATGGCGTGACCTTGCTGCCGCACGATGGCATAACCTTTGGAGAGCACATGTGCAGGGTTTTGCAACAAAGTCTCACGCATGAGTATTTCAATATTCTGTGCAGCTGTTTTAAGTTGTAACTGAGCAAAATAAGCAGTGTTATCTTGGTATTGCTGTAAGAGCCGAGTTGAGTCATTGATTTGACTTTGAGCCAAGGTCTTTATGACCTGTAGCAACTGATCATTTTGACTTTGATACAGAGCAATTTGATGTTGAGAGCGCAGTTGAATGCTTTGTAAGGCCTCTAAAACTTCTTGTGTTCGCTCAACTATATGATTACGAATCCCCCCAATCACTTTACTCGGGGTGTCGAAAGAGCGATGTGCAACTTCATCTAAGATCGTGCGGTCTTTTTCATGGCCGATACCGACCCAAATTGGCACGCTACGCTTAGATAAAAGTGCAGCCAAATCATAATCATTCAGATAAGCAAGATCGTTAACAGCACCGCCACCACGAATAATCACGATCAAATCTGGCGCAGTTTGAAAGTCATTGGCCCATTGTCTTAAACCCAGTGCTAAAGCATCTCGGATACTTTGTGCTGCGGTATTCCCTTGAAAGGTTGCAGCATGATAGACAAATTCACACACGCCAGCATGTTGTAACGCATCTGCATCTTTTTTAAAGTCACCCAAGCCTGCTGCATTTTCAGGTGCGATAACCAAGACATGCTGAATATCAAATGGCGCAGGCAAGTTTCGATTTTTATGAATCAGACCTTCGCTGGTGAGTTTCTCTAAAATTTGTTGATAACGTCGAGCCAGATCACCCAAAGTAAAACTCGAATCAATTTCTTCGATATTGACCGAAAAACCATACTGCGGGTCAAATTTGGCACGCACTTTAACCAAGACATTTAAGTCGCGACTGAGCTCAATGCCGCTTTCACGTTCAAATTTTCCGACAACTTTATTTGCGGTAAATTTCCAAATTGTGGCCTTACAACTGGCAATGACTTTATCGCTTTCTTGTTCTTTTTCAGCTAATTCTAGATAGTAATGTCCACCTTTGATGTTTAAATTTCGAATCTCGGCTTTGACCCACACGGCATCATCAAAAGCCAACTGAATGACTTCTTTGACCGCAGATAGGTATTCGCTCAGCGTTAATTGAATATCAGACATAATTTAAAATAGGAGAATATAAAAATGAATATTCATTTAAATACTAAATAAATATTCAGCAATTGCAAATGATCATTTCGGTTAAAACAATAGAAGGACTAAGCGGCGCTACAACATAGTGTTTCATTTCACACGAAGCAGTTCGTTCCAATTACTCAGGTAAGCGGGGGAACACAGATTTTTTTTCATCCGCCATGTTGCAGCATCGTCCTGCGTTAAGCCGATCGAGACAAAATGATGCCCAAATTTTTTTTGAATATCGTCGATGGTGTCGGACAGTTTCAAACGGCTTTGTCTTAACGCCATATCGCAAAACAAATCTGGGGTAAAGTTTTGTTTTGGAATGATTTCTAATAACACCACACCGGCTTTTTTATATTTAAATCCCGCTTTAAAGATTTTTTCGGCGGCACGCGTTGCTGCTTGGGTGATACTAATTAAGTCATCGGTATGCTCATTCAGTGTAATGGCCAGATAAGGTGCGTATTTTTCAGTAGAATTAAAGCGACTCGTTTGAATAAACACTCCCACCATACGACATAGAGAATGATCTGCTCTTAAACGTGTGACGGCTCGCGCGATATATACACGAATAGAGGCTTTAATATCTTCCAGTTCGTAGACTGGCTGACCATAGGAACGACTACTGATAATTTGCTGTTTGCTCGGTGCTTCTTCTTCAATAGACAGACAAGATAGACCTTGCAGTTCCAAGACGGTTTTTTCCATCACCACACTAAATTTTTTTCGAATATCTTTAGGCTGTGCATTGATCAGATCTAAAACATAATGAATGCCAAGCTGATTCAGGGCTTTTGTATGATTGCGACCGACGCCCCAAACTTCATTGACTGGTGTCTGCGCAAGGAGTTGTTCTGAGGAACAAGGGTCCATTTCAACTAAATTGCACACACCGTTCAAATAAGCATTTTTTTTGGCAAAATGGTTGGCCATTTTGGCTTCCGTTTTAGAGCGACCAATCCCGACACAGCAGGTTAAACCTAGCCATTTTAGGATCGTATCTCGTATTTCTTTAGCATATAGGCTCAAATCAAACAGTTCTTGATAGGCAGTGAAATCTAAAAAACACTCATCGATCGAGTAAACTTCACGGTCTTCGGGGCCGACATACATGCCTAAAATATTCATAAATCGATTAGACATTTCGGTGTAGAGAGCATAGTTACTCGACAACACCTGAACATGATGCTGTTGGATTAAATCCTGAATTTGATAGACCGGCACAGCCATTTTAATCCCGAGGTCTTTGGCTTCCTGACTTCGAGATACAACACAGCCATCGTTATTGGACAGCACGACGACAGGGACATTATTGAGCTTTGGGTTAAAGACACGCTCACAACTGACGTAGCAGTTGTTAAGGTCAACTAACGCAAATATTTTATTTGCAGCTTTCATGACGAATTCTTGTGTTTAGGTGTGTGATGAGCGCTTATAAAATTGCTTTAAATTAAAGGTCACAACACCCTGAACAACGATAGATTCGCTATCTGAAGGGATAATATGCGCATAGGCTGGATTTTCTGCTTTTAGCCAAATTTTGGGTAAGACTTTATTGGGGTCACCAAAAATGTCGGCAATTTCTTCTTTTGACATTTTTGCGGTGATCATCAATCGCTTTAAGGTGATTTCACGATTATCAATCAGTGCAACCACGATATCGCCATGTTTGGCTTCTAAGCTACGATCGACTAAAAAAGTATCATTAATTTCAAAGCCGGCATTGAGTAAAGACTCGCTATCGACATGCGCAATAAATGTAGCGAGCGGGTTAATTACCAAATAATCATTTAGGTCTAAGGCTTTTTCAAAAACATCTTTATTGGCGAAAGCTGGGCCAGCAGGAATACGTTCCAAGGCAACTGGAAGTTCAATACGGGTATTTTTCTGAACAGGCTGAACATTGAGCGAAGAATCCAAAAATGGATCCATAGATAGTTTTTGAGATTGCCTTTCAAGCAGGGCATTGATGGTGGGACTGGGTTTGCCATCTGCGCCCATAAGCTGTTGCAAAGACGACCAAGCTTCGTCCGAAAAATAAATCGGCAATTTTTTTGACATATTTTGCTCCTACGCAACGTGGCGTGTTTGAAGAAAAGTATTTTTTTAGCATACGCGTTGAGCAGGTCATTTTTCAAATTTATAAAACCTTTAAAATCAAAGCTGCGACAAGTTTAGTCGTTTTAAATATTGCAAAAATCATCATCAGTTCAAAGAAAATGACGCTCTGTATTTTGAACATAGGGCACATTGCTGCCGAATTACAGAAAGTGGAATGACAGCTAAAAATTTCAATAAACAACTCGTTTATTTGGCACAAACTTGATAAGTTAAATTTTTATATTCAGAAATAGACTTGATGAAAAATATATGGATTTTAGCTGCACTGACAACATTTATGGCGGGTTGTAGCACAACACAGCAAACTGAAACGACACCAGAAAAAATTGGTATGGCAAATCCAGCCAGCCAGTATTGTGTAGAACAAAAAGGTAAACTTGAAATTCGTGATGAAGCAAATGCTCAGGTCGGGTATTGCCATCTGCCAAACGGACAAGTGGTTGAAGAGTGGGCATTATTCCGTAGTAGCCAAACTGAATGTGTAGCTGATAAGGCTAAGACGCTGATTGGTCAAGCAAAATTGACTGAAGATCAGATCAAGGCAATTAGCCAAGCTCAAATTGTCCGTTTAGTAAAACCTGGGCAGCCAGTAACAATGGATTATCGTGTAGAGCGCGTCACCGTCACTGTAAATCCAATCAATCAAAAGATTATTCAAGCAACTTGTGGTTAATTCAAACGCATAAAAAAGGCCCGAAAGGGCTTTTTTTGTTTGTTCGGCTACGACTAATTTAAATGACAAATCCATTACGATCTTTTATATTGCCCCTCGTAAGGAGAAGTTCATGAAAAAGTTATTTGCTTTATCCGTTATGGTGGCTTTGGTCGGCTGTGCTGAAAAAAAACCATTAACCCCTGAAGAGCAGTGGCAGGGTTACTGCCGCAGTGTAGGTAATGCTGCACGTACGATTATGTTAGATCGTCAAAATGCAATTGAAAAAGACAAAGCAGTTGAGCATGCCAACAAAATTGAGGATGAAACCACCAAAGGATTTATCCTGAACATCATTGATGAAGTTTATGCCTTGCCGCAAGCTGAGATTAATACTGATGTTGAAAAAGCACGTGAAAAAATTCGTGCTGAGTTTACTGAAAAATGTATCGCAACACCGCATACTGAAATGCCAGATTATAAACCGTTCTAAGGAACGGTTTTTTATGCGAGAAAGCGCGTAAAGCAAAACCTAAAGGCTCTATTCAGCAGTGAGTAGTTACAACGGGGCAACTATCCGTTGTTTAGCCATATGATGGAGTTCATGCTTATTTTGCGAATGCATATTTATCTTCGGGTTACTTTGAATATGAGATGCTTAAAGATTTTAAAATAGCTAAGCAGAGCGGAATACAAATTGTGACAACTTGCTAAATCATAAATATAGAAAAGCAAATTTTTTTAATGAATAATGAAATGGAGAATAAAAAACAGTAGAGGAGCAGAATATGGACGTTATAGGTTATATGCATCACTCAGATCTACTCCTAGAAGATGAACAAGGCGTAGCAATTATCGGTGGTGGGAACTACGTGCTCAGCATTGGAGATAAAGTCACATTACGCCAAAAAATAGATGAATTTTCTCAACGCTATTTGGTCGATATCAGCTTTGCAAGTAATCAACATCAAACCACATGTCAGGACGAATGGTGCCTCAGATTTACAGGCGATCGAGCGGAACTTCAGCAATATATCACTGCAACCACTGTCCACTAAGGTGGAATATCCAATACTGATAAAAACAGGCAACATTTAGTTGCCTGTTTTTTGATGGTTAATTTTAGTCAAAAGTTAATATGCGCAAGAAAAGCGTGTTCTAAGTATTGATTTTGCTTAATGTATAAACGATATGAGGATCATTTATTTATAAAATAACGGGCATCACGAAGAAACACTTGTAGTGCATTAACTTTTAACTGGAATTTTAGTAAAATTTAGCAGTCCATATTATTTGCGTAGCTTTATTTAAAGCAGGAATGCGTAAATAATTTTTTAAAAAAGAGGAATAACACCGTGCTAGAAGCTTACCGCCAACACGTTGAAGAACGTGCCGCACTCGGAGTCCCACCGAAGCCACTTGACGATGCTCAAACAGCTGCATTAGTTGAATTATTAAAAAACCCACCAGCTGGCGAAGAAGCATTTTTAGTTGATTTACTAGAAAACCGTGTTCCAGCGGGTGTTGACCAAGCTGCATACGTTAAAGCTGCTTTCTTAGCTGCTTTGGCAAAAGGTGAAGCGACTTCTCCACTAGTAACTAAAGAACGTGCGGTTTACCTACTAGGTACTATGCTTGGTGGTTATAACGTTGCTCCTTTAGTTGCACTTCTTGATGATGCAGAGCTTGCTGAGTTAGCTGCTGACGCACTTAAGAAAACTCTTCTTGTATTTGATGCGTTCCACGACGTTGCTGATAAAGCAAAAGCGGGCAATGCGAATGCACAAGCAGTTATGCAATCTTGGGCAGATGCTGAATGGTTCACTAGCCGTAAAGACGTTCCTGAAGAAATCAAACTTACAGTTTTCAAAGTAACTGGCGAAACGAACACAGACGACTTGTCACCTGCACAAGACGCGTGGAGCCGTCCAGACATTCCGTTACATGCTAACGCAATGCTTAAAAACGTACGTGACGGTATCAATCCAGAAGTTCCTGGCGAAGTTGGTCCACTTAGCCAAATCAAAGAGCTTATCGCGAAAGGCAACCAAGTTGCTTACGTAGGTGACGTTGTTGGTACTGGTTCTTCTCGTAAGTCAGCAACTAACTCTGTACTTTGGTTCTTTGGTGACGAAATTGCTCACATTCCGAACAAAAAAGACGGTGGTTATTGCTTAGGTTCTAAAATCGCTCCGATTTTCTTCAACACTATGGAAGATGCTGGTGCATTGCCAGTAGAAATCGATGTTCAAAACATGAACATGGGCGACGAAATCACGCTTAAAATCGACCACGCTGCTGCTAAAGTAACGGCGTTCAAAGACGGCGTTCAAATCGCTGAATCTGAACTTAAAACTCCAGTTCTTTTAGATGAAGTACGTGCTGGTGGCCGTATCAACCTTATCGTTGGTCGTGGTTTAACAACTAAAGCTCGTGAAGCTCTTGGTCTTGCACCTTCAACTTTATTCCGTACTCCAGTTCAACCTGCAGCTACTGGTAAAGGCTTCACTCAAGCTCAAAAAATGGTTGGTCGCGCTTGTGGTCTTCCTGAAGGTCAAGGTGTACTTCCAGGTACTTACTGTGAACCTAAGATGACTACTGTTGGTTCTCAAGATACAACAGGTCCAATGACTCGTGACGAACTTAAAGATCTTGCTTGCCTAGGCTTCTCTGCTGACCTAGTTATGCAATCTTTCTGTCATACAGCTGCGTATCCAAAACCAGTTGACGTTCAAATGCAGCACACGCTTCCTGATTTCATTATGAACCGTGGTGGTGTTTCTCTACGTCCAGGTGATGGTATTATCCACTCTTGGTTAAACCGTATGCTTCTTCCAGATACAGTTGGTACTGGTGGTGACTCGCATACTCGTTTCCCAATCGGTATTTCATTCCCAGCGGGTTCTGGTCTTGTAGCGTTTGCTGCTGCAACTGGCGTTATGCCACTAGACATGCCTGAGTCTGTTCTTGTTAAGTTCAAAGGTAAAATGCAACCTGGTATCACTCTACGTGACCTAGTACATGCGATTCCTTACGTTGCGATCCAAGAAGGCGACTTAACTGTAGAGAAAAAAGGTAAGAAGAACATCTTCTCTGGCCGTATCCTTGAGATCGACCTTACAGAAATGGAAACTGACCTTACTGTTGAGCAAGCGTTCGAACTTTCTGACGCTTCTGCTGAACGTTCAGCTGCTGGTTGTTCTATCACGCTTTCTGAAGAGAAAGTTGCTGAATACCTTAAATCAAACATTACTATGTTGAAATGGATGATTTCTGAAGGTTATGGCGATGCTCGTACTATGGCGCGCCGTGTAGAAAACATGGAGAAATGGTTAGCGAACCCAAGCCTAATCAAAGCAGATCCAGATGCTGAATACACTAAAGTGTATGAAATTGACCTTTCTACAATTACTGAACCAGTTCTTTGCTGCCCGAACGACCCAGATGACGCTAAATTGCTTTCTGACGTTGCTGGTACAAAAATTGACGAAGTATTCGTTGGTTCATGTATGACTAACATTGGTCACTTCCGTGCGGCTGGTAAACTTCTAGACAAAGTTCCTGGTGGTTCTTTATCTACTCGTCTATGGTTGGCTCCTCCAACTCGTATGGACGAACGTCAATTGATGGAAGAAGGTTTCTACAACATCTATGGTAAAGCTGGCGCTCGTACAGAAATGCCAGGTTGTTCATTATGTATGGGTAACCAAGCACGTGTAGCTCCGAACACTACTTGTGTATCGACTTCTACTCGTAACTTCCCGAACCGTCTAGGTCAAGGTGCGAACGTTTACTTAGCTTCTGCTGAGCTTGCTTCTGTTGCTGCTGTACTTGGTAAATTACCAACTCCAGCTGAGTACCAAGAATACGCAGCTCAAATTGATAGCATGTCTGCTGACATCTACCAATACTTAAGCTTCGACAAAATGAGCGACTATACTGACGCTTCTAAAGATGTTGATACTAAGAAAATTGCTGCTGCTCAATTGTCTTAATTGATTAAGTAGTTAATAAGAAAATCCCACGTCATGTGGGATTTTCTTTATATAAAATTGCAATAGAAATAGCAAAATAATATTTTAGAAATTAGACATATGAAACTAAAAAACATTACACTTATACTATTAACACTTTGTTCATCAAATATTTTTGCTGAGGTATCTTTTACAAAGCTAGCAAATATTAAGTTAGTTGATGAAAATGCATATCGAACAAACTCAGAAGTACAATCTGACATTGAAGATTTGATCCAAGCAAAAAAATTCAAAGAAATCTCAACTAACGCCAATCAACTCTTAAATAGCGAAGAATATAATTTTGATGGTAAATTTAAACACACAAGTTATTTAGATTCTTTTCTTAGAATCGTAAATAAGCATCGTGTAACATCTTCAAATTATTACAAAGAGAATATTGCTCAAGGACAGAAATGGATCAAAGCTGAACCAGAATCACCATTAGGTTATATTTATTATGCAATGTGGGTTAGGCAACAGGCTTGGAGTGTTAGAGGGGGAAGTTATAGTTCACAGGTATCGCAAAATAATATGCAATATTTTGCTGATAAATCAATGCAGAATTTAAATTTTCTAATGGAAAATTATGATGTTGCATCAAAAGATCCTTTTTATTACTACATTCTTTTAATGACGCTACGTGATTTAGGTTTTGAAGAAAATTATCTAAGAGCTTATCAAGATGGAATTGTAAAATATCCAAAACAGAGAGTTATTTATAATACATTTATGGAAAGTTTTGAGAAAAAGTGGTTTGGAGAAAATTATGATGCTATTCAAATGATTATTAATGATATACAGGAAATGAATCCTGCAGAAAAAGATTTTCATTATTATCATATTCTATATACAGTACATAACAATAAGTATGATTTGAAAAAACTAAATGTAAATTGGGCTAGGGTTGAGCAAGGTGCCGTAGATTCTTTAAGTAAACTTACTTCTTTGAGTAAAATAAATGATGTGCAAAAATTGTATTGCTCTTATCCTGGGAATAGAGTGAGGTTGGAACGGTTATTAAAATCCTTTAAACAAGGACAATTAGAAAAAAGCTATATAGAAAATAGTTTGAATAACTGTCAAAAATAGAAATAATCGCCTCTTAATTGGAGGCTTTTATTTATAAATGTTATTTACAGTTCTAAGAATACAACGTTTAATCACAACTAATATTATTTTACAGTAGCATAGATCAGTGCCCAAACAATCCCGATTCCTCTGTATTGGTGGCTTCCTCAACGGAACCCAAGTCAAAGACCAAGGCGAAAGCTTTGTCTGTGTCGAAAATGGCAAACAGATGACTTACCACAAAAAAGAAATGTTTAACCAAGATGCTTGGGATCAAGATTACTATGTCTGTGAAACCACCAGTGATAAAGAGGCGCATAACTGGGTATTCGACATAAAATAATATCTCAAAAATCTTTATATTCAGTCATAAATAACCAATGCTCAGCACATTACATACGCTGAGCATTTTTATTTATTTCACTTATTAGGCTTCAAAAATGTGTAGTAGAAGAAGGGGCGTAAATAGCTTATTTACATTTTTCTAGCTGAAAAACTCCAATAATTATGTAAAAGGATAAATAAAATTGAGCACTTAAGATTAAATTATGAATTATGAGCTAGATGCTTTTTTGACAATTGTCGTGGCGGTATTGGTTTTATTTATCGGTTATTTCTTCGTACACAAAATTTCCATCCTGAAAAAATACAACATTCTTGAACCTGTAGCAGGCGGTTTGGTCGCTGCGGTTATTACATTTATATTATTTAAAAACTTTAATATCACTGTAAATTTTGATGCCAAAATCCAGCAAATATTCATGCTGATGTTCTTTACATCTGTGGGTTTGAGCGCAAGTCTTGGAAAACTCAAAGAGGGTGGCAAGGCGTTAGTGCTGTTTTTAGGCTGTGTCATTATATTTGTCATACTGCAAAACATCGTTGGCATCAGTTTAGCCAAAATTTTAGGATTAGATCTGCTCATCGGCTTAATTACAGGTTCCGTAACACTTACAGGTGGTCACGGTACAGCAGGCGCATGGGGTACAGTCTTTGAACAAGATCATGGTATACAAGGTGCAGTCGTACTCGGTATGGCAAGTGCAACCTTCGGCTTGGTCATTGGCGGCATGATGGGCGGGCCAGTGGCGAAATTCCTCATCCGCCGTTTTCAGTTGGCAGAAGAACTTGTACCGACAACAGGACGTAATGAAGCACCGCCTGCATCTGAAACGGCGCCTTTCGAATATCCTGAAAAAACTCGTTTAATTACCGCAGATGATGCCGTCAAAACGATGGGGATGTTTGCCGTCTGTATCAGTTTTGCCTACTTCATGACGGACTTCGCTCGCGGACAGTGGTTTGAGTTGCCAACATTCGTTTGGGCATTGGCTTGCGGTGTATTTTTAAGAAACACCCTTGAACTTGGCTTTAAAATTGAAATGTTTGATCGCTGTATCGATGTCTTTGGTAATGCATCATTGGCGCTGTTTTTATCGATGGCGCTGATGTCATTGCAGCTCTGGTTATTGGCAGATCTTGCAGGCCCACTGGTGATTATTTTAATGGTACAAACCCTCGTTTTAGCACTGTATCTGTACTTTGTAACTTTTAGGATCATGGGAAAAAGCTATGATGAAGCAGTACTTTGTGCAGGGCAGTGCGGCGTAAACCTCGGTGCGACGCCTACAGCGATTGCCAATATTCAGGCAGTGACTAATACCTATGGCCCATCACATAAAGCCTTTTTGATTATTCCTTTGACAGGGGCGTTTTTTGTAGACATTGTCAATGCTGTGGTCATTCAGGCAACGATAGGCTTCTTTGGTTAATACTATATATAGCTTTAAAAAATGCTAAAGCATCTAGATAGAGTGCTTTAGCATTTCATTTTTCACCATCTTATTGATCAAGAATAATAAACAATGAAAGTTTTAAAATATCATTTACCTTACATCAAATTGTTCATGCTATTTGTATTAACAGCACTTCCATTTTCTATAACCTATTCAGCTGAAATTGATGTCCAAAAGACCATCGTTCAAGAACAAAATAACGATAAACAGGCGCTTTATGATTTGGCTGTACTGAAACATATGGGGCTAGAAGGTGTGGAGATTAATCTGCCTGAAGCCATAGCGCTGTATAAGCGTGCTTCTGCCTTAGGGCACCGCTCTGCAAATCAAAATTTGGGATTGATGTATTACAAAGGTGTCGGTGTAAACGTAGATTATGTAGAAGCTGCAAAATGGTTTGAGATTGGTGCTGAAAGAAATTTAGATGATTCAAAGCGTATGCTTTTGATCATGAATAAATATGAACTCATTCCAAGAAATGATAAAAAATTGGAAAGTCTATTGATTGAATTTGCTCATAAAGGCAAGCAAGAAGATATCGAACAATTGGCCGACTATTATTACTATACAAAGAATGATCTACTGCTTGCAGAAAAGCCTACAGTACTTTTAGCAGAAAAAGGATTGGCAAAGTATCAGCACCGGTTAGGCATGATTTATTATAGAGGTACAGATGGAAAGCCAAATTATAAAAAAGCTTATCCATGGATTTTAAAGGCTGCGGAAGCAAATGATTTGAACGGAAAAATTAGCGTAGCAAGTTTTTATTTAGGTGGGCTAGGCGTACAGCAAGATTTTGAAAAAGCTGCTGCATGGTTTAATTCGGCTTATGAGCAGGACCCTGTGAAAACATGTGAAATTCACAGTCTCGTTTTGTCAGAATTGAACAATGAAATACAACAATGTGAGCTAAGTAGAAAACAATAAAAAGCCCCATGGTTAGGGGCTAGTCGTATCACTCGCGTGATACTCATATAAGGCTCATCTCATACTGCGTGTATTAAAGCATAAAATTGAAAAAAATGCTGAGCAAATTGACAGTTAAAACTTGGTTGTTTTAGGGAAAACCGATCGTTATACTTTGCTCTGAACATTTGTTCATTTCACTATAACCATAAAGAACTATATTGATGAAAGAATATAAAGTTGTTATCTATCAAGAAGGTATGCTGGGATCTTTGCTGCTTGGCTCTTCAAAAGTTGATCCTGTTAAATTCACCAATTTTTTAAATCAAAATGCACAGCAAGGCTGGGCGGTGATTACGATGGAAAAAGATATCCGCCGTATGCTGCTTTTTTGGAAGCGCGAAGCTTATGTAGTTGTTTTGGAGAGAGAAAAATGAAATACGGTGTCTTTAGTGCACTTATTATTTCAGTTTTATGGGGTTTATTAGCCATCTCTCAATTATGGTTTGTGTTGCTCAGTGTCGAAGTATTTACCAAAATAACCATCACAGTAGCGATCTTAGAAGCCATCATTATTATTGCAACATTGGTCATACGTGAGTATTTGACAGATAAAAAATTGAAAAAAGATGGCTATATAGATTAGAACACATAAATAGGGCAATTGAGTGCTGAACTCAATTGCCTTTAAATTTTAAAGTCATCTTATAGATTAAATCTATATTGGCTCATTACTCAATCATCATAAGGTCAGCACTGCTGGCAGATTTTAATTGTCGTAGCGCAAAAATAGAGCGGGTATGGCGTATACCTTTCATAGAATATAAATTTTTACGTAAAAAACGCTCATAGTGTTCAGCATTTTTAACTGCAACTTTCACCAAATAATCATAATCGCCAGTGACTAAATGTGCTTCTACCACTTCTGGCATATTGGCTAAAGTTTCACTAAATTGATCTAAAATTTCATCATCGTGACGTTCTAATGTGATTTCAATAAAGAATAATTCATTGATCCCAATCGATTTTGGATTGATGTTGGCTGTATAACCATCGATAATTTTTAAATTTTCTAGACGTTTTAAGCGTGTCCAACATGGCGAAGAGGAGAGACCAACACGTTCAGAAAGCTGGGCTATGGTGAGTCGTCCATCTTCTCTTAATGCGGATAATATTAAACGATCAATTCTGTCGAGGTTGTGTCGTGCTTCACTCATGCCAAAATAGAATATAATTGAGAAAAAATAGTTATATCATTTTTTGCAATGGTCGGCTGAAGAAAATTAGCACACTCGGACTTGCAATGCAGATTTTAAAGATAGAAAAATAAATTATGTAAGGTGTTAGGCAGGGTGATTGAAGCTAAAAATAGAAAATCTTGTGCAGATTATAAAAAGACCACTCAGCCGGATTACTGACTGAGTGGCAAAAACTTAAGCGTGTAACTGTTGTTCAATGATCGGCCATAGGTTTTGATGTGACGATTTAAACATCAACATATGTCCGATGGCTTTATGACCTGTTTCTTTCGGTTTTAACTCAATCATTTGAGTCGAAGCATTCGGGTATAAGCGCAGCAAGTCTTTGACATTGGCTTCCGTGGCGATTTCGTCATCAGAGCTCCATACGGCAGTGATCGGACAGCTCACCTGTTGATGAAAATCATGCTGAACAGTTTTGCCTAAGGCGTTGATGACATAACCGGGTTTGCTACAAAATTCAGCCCATTCACGAGCAACATCTTTTGGCAAATTTTCACCCATGCCAATCGCATTAGTCGGGCCATAGCCAATGGTATAGCGTGCAATCGGGAAGATCACATTAAACATCACTGGAGCTAAAAGCTTGGTGCGACCTTTAAGATCTTTGACATGACCTGTAGAGCCAGAAACAGCAACCACTTTGGCAACTTTGTCATAATTTGGCACGATACCTAATAATTGTCCGCCTGCGCTATGACCGAGTAATATGACTTTAGGCGCTTGCGTTTTACTGATCAAGGCGTCGATTGCCGCAGGGATATCAAGCTGCCCCCATTGCACAATACTTGCTGTCGATTCTTTTAGAGGGCTGTGTAGCGACTCACCAATACCACGAAAATCAAAAACTAAAACGTCATAGCCTTGTTGGCTCAACCATGTTGCATAACTATTATAAAATTGCTTGGTAATGCCTGTGGCTGGACAAATCAACACAGGTAAAACCTGTTTGAGCTCTGTCTGGTGCGGATAATAGCGCGCACTCAGTGAATAGCCGTCTTGGCAATGAATCGTGAGTTTTTCAGATGATGACATGATTCAAACTTCATGGGTGTGTTCCGATGACTCTAATTTACACAAGTTCCAAAAAGAAACCTGAAAAGAGTATGACTCTAAAGTCATGTCATAACAGGTTTGAAGCAAGTACTATTGCAGTAGAAATACAGATAAAAATAATGCGTGTAATTGAACAATGGATGTAAATTAAAATGGACATGCTTCAACTTTCGGGTGCAGTAAAAATTGCGATAGTCTTTAGTGGGATTTATTTATGGGTAGGTATGCTCACGGGTGTGTGGAAATATGCACAAATAAGACAGTCTGAACTGGCACGTGCGCATTATTATGTCGATATAGCACATCGGAGCAGTTTGTTATACGCCCCAGCGACACTCATTTTGGCGGTATTGGCCTATTTTTCAGCACTTCCACATACACTCAATTTACTGTTTGTAATCATCAATCTGTTCTTTTTTAGCTTTTCGATTTTAAGTTATGTACTGCATGGCTATTTAGCCGATACCACCAATCAATTTAAAGTGCCACACGTCTTAGGCAAATGGCATTTGCCTAAATGGATGATGAGTATGGCAATGCTTGGATTGGTGATTGGTGAGTTAATTGCAACACTCGGATTGCTCTTTGGAGTCATCGTTAAATTTTGGTTTTAAGCAAAGTAGTATCAATCATAAATAGTACCAATTAGATTGGAGGCTAATCAGGAGATAAAAGCTTTTAAAGTGCAGGCGATTGTTCGGTAGAAGAATTTATATAAACAAAATTTTAAGTTCTGCAGAATTGAAAATTTATGAGAAAAGGCTGATGATTTTCTGGTTATTTTAGGGATTATTTTTATTGTTATTTAAAATGGATTGAATGATCGAGAAGGTAGGGGTGGCATCTTTTCTTTTTTCAAGATGGATGATGCCTCATCCATCTTCTAACTTAAAATTCTGTTGATTTTTGCTTTCGATATTTGTGGTCAATGACTGCCCATAAATAAAAGGCTACAGAGACAATAAGCGCATAAGCAAAATATTCAGGTCTTAAATTTCCTTGTATTAAGCCTTGAATAAGTAGTGTCAGCATGAGAGCAATAGTGGTGCTTGTATAGGTCACCATGTTCTTATTTGCCTTCAGAGCGTTAATGAAGAATTGCTTTTTGAAATGTACTGATAACATCTCCACCCCTCCTTGTTGTTGTTTAGCCAAAACCCATGATTTTGGTCAGGTTTGAACTACTGTTGTACTTCGAAACTAGAAGTATTTCAATAGTAAATGTCATTATTTTGTCATAAAACTATGTTAGATCATCGTATAAGAATAATCATTTTATTCATATACTAAATATTATGAATCTAAAGGTGTTGACTGGTGAGTAAAATGGTCGATGCATAATATCTATGTATGAATAAGCAATATATATACCAACACGGGTATATCGGCTTTATGACACGAAACCGCCTAGCTTACAGTCTGAATCGAGCTTAATCATGGAGTTTGTGTACGGTGTATTTTGCAGAAAGTATTTGTATTTTAACTATTATTATATTTTGTAGCCAAAGGGCTGGCTTTTTTTCTCATCATGAAAATAAAACTTTATTTAAAAGTTCAATGACTTAGGATTATTGCGCTGTAGTAGGACAAATAAATGTCAGTTTGGGTAAAACTCGACAATTATTGGTCACAGGTAAAATCGTCATTCGGGTAAAACTCCGATTTTAGACAGGTCAAAAAAGGTTATTTTTTAACTTTGTCAATTACAGCAGCAATAATCAGCACAATCACAGAAGGGATCAGCCATGCTAAATTTTGTTGAGCAAGCGGTAGATTGGCAATAAAGCTTGGAAGTGCATCTTCGAAACCAGCCACTTTTAAACCATCAAAAATACCGAAAATAAACGCACATGCGGTAACAGGCGCAATAACTCCTGATGGTGAAATAAACCATTTAGAGCAGAAGCTCAGTAGGATAACGGCAATCGCAGGTGGATAAATCGCACTTAAAACAGGCACTGAAACTGCAATGAGTTTGGTTAAACCTAAGTTTGAAATCAGTAGTGAGAAACCAACTAAAATGAACACAAAAACTTTGTATGGAATTTTAGTCAATTCTGAGAAATATTCAGCACATGCGCAGGTTAAGCCAATCGCGGTCACCATACATGCAACAAAGATCATTGCAGATAGGAAATAAGCGCCCATATCACCAAAAGCATGTTGTACATATGCATGCAGGATCACTGCACCATTTGTTGCATTTGGAGCAATATCATGGCTGCCCATACCGAGTTTGAACAAGCTGATATAAACCAGTGTAAGTCCAATACCAGAAATAATACTGGCAATGACAGCATACTTAGTGACGAGCTTACTATCCGTTACACCGCGTGAAGTAATGGCTTTTACGATCACGATACCAAAAACTAAAGCGCCTAAAGTATCCATGGTTAAATAACCATTGACCACACCTTCTGAAACTGGTGCAGCCACGTAATTACCAATAGCAGGTGGAATCACACCGGCAGGGATAAAGAACGCAGAGATACCCAGTACAATGAGACCTAAGATCTTGAGTGGTGAAAGGAAATAACCCACAGTATCCAAAATTTTGTTTGGATAAAGTGAAACAATGGTCACTAATGCAAAATAAATCACGCTATAAATTAGCAGACTGTTTGCGCCGTTACCAAAATAAGAAGAGAAACCAATTTCATATGAAACGGTAGCTGTACGAGGTGTTGCAAATAAAGGTCCAACAGCTAAGTAACACGCGACAGTAAGGATAATGCTGGCTACTTTACCCAAAGGCGAACTTAAAATTTGAATAGAACCTTCAACACGCGACAAAGCAATAATCGTGATGACAGGTAGACCAACTGCAGTGATTAAGAAACCAAATGCAGCTAACCAAACATGTTCACCCGCTTGCTGTGCGACAATTGGTGGGAAAATAATGTTACCTGCACCAATAAATAGTGCAAAGGTCATAAAACCTAAGGCAACAATATCCCGTGTACGAAGACTTGTCATAAAGGGGAGATGAACTGTGAAAAAAGGCAATTTTAGTGCAATTAAGCTCGTTTTTGGAGCAAAATTTATAAATCGTATAGATAGTTTTTATAATACGAATCATGAATATATTGATAGATAAAATAATGTTTTATTTATATTTATGATAAATAAAAGAAATTTATTGTATATAAAATTTTTATAGGAATAAGTTTAGCTATTAAGATTTATCAGATATAAATCAATTGTTCTAATTTTCAGCACTAAATAGGATGCTATAAGCCGAATAAATGCAGAAATATTGGCTGAATAAAACAAAAAAAATCTAAAAGGTCTATAATTCGGTGTATTCAAATTTGAGGATATTCAGATGAAAGCTTCCAAAATCACGATTAAAACCGAGCAAGATATTGAAAAATTACGCATTTCAGGTCGTTTAGCTGCTCAGGTTTTAGAGATGATCGGGGAGTATGTCAAGCCGGGCGTGACCACTGAATATCTGGACGATATCTGTAATGATTTTATCGTCAACACACTTAAAGTGATTCCTGCCAATGTTGGCTACTATGGATATACTAAAACCACCTGTATTTCACCGAATGAAGTGGTTTGTCATGGTATTCCTTCGAAAGAAACCGTATTGAAAGATGGCGACATTATCAATATTGATGTCGCGATCATTAAAGATGGTTATTTTGGTGATACCAGTCGTATGTACTATGTGGGTGAGGTTTCGCCTGCGGCTAAAAAGTTAGTCGAAACTACCTACGAAGCGATGGTTGCTGGGATTCATGCAGTTAAACCGGGGGCAACATTGGGTGATGTAGGCTATGCCATTCAACAAGTTGCACATCGTGAAGGCTACAGCATTGTACGTGAATACTGTGGTCACGGGATTGGTAAGGTTTATCATGAGCAACCAAGCGTTTTACACTATGGTCAACCGGGTCAAGGTGTCATTCTAAAAAAAGGCATGGTCTTTACCATTGAGCCGATGATTAACAGCGGTAAAGCGCGAACTAAAGAGTTAAAAGATGGCTGGACAGTGATTACTGCAGACCGCTCTTTATCTGCACAGTGGGAGCATATGGTGGTTGTAACCGATAGTGGTTTTGAGTTGCTATCTCCATGGCCAGAAGGTACAGGTACATATCCTGCAATCTAAGCTAAATCGCGAATTTAATCCTGAATCTGCTGTATCTAAAGGATTGAAGTTAAATTAAATTGTACAAGTGTATATTTTTTGACTTTAGTCTAATAAGTTGTAGTGTGTATGAGCGTTATAGGTTTTAAGACTAAGAGGTTTTCTCTATAGCTTAATTTATAAGGTTTTGCTTATAACTCTGAAAATCAGTTAGAGCTATTAACGATTTAATAAAGATGTATTTTATTTATATAATATGATTATAGATTCTGCTGTAGTTTCTTAGTTTTTAAGTTTTCGCTTACCCATCACATGGGTAAGCTTTTTTTTTGCCTAAAATTTAGCGTGTTCATGTTGGCTGAGTTTTTCAACTAAATAATCAATGAAAACACGTACAGCCGGTAATAAGCCACGACGAGATGGATATACAGCATGGAAAATACCATGTGCAGCTTTCCATTCAGGTAATACATGAACCAAAGCACCTGATTTCACATGATCGGACACAATACTGTCGGGTAATAACACCACGCCACAATCTTGGCAGGCTAGTGCAGCTAACATCGATAGGTCAGAACCCATTACCGTTGGGTTAACTTTGATTTTTTTCTGATGCTGCTGTGCATCGGTCACAATAATATGTTGATCGAGATGCTCATCCGCCATACTTAATATTTGATGTTGTGATAAGTCTTCGGGCTGTTTGAGTTCACCAAATTTATTTAGATAGGCCTGACTGGCAAATAAGTGCTGCTCAATCGTTTCAAATTTACGAATAACTAAGTTCGGGTCATCGTCTAGATTTGAACGGACACGTAGCGCGAGATCGAAGCCTTCATTTATGATATCTACGCGGCGATTGGTCACCATCATTTGCACTTTAATTTCTGGATATTGCTTTAAAAATTCAGGCAAAATTTTGGTCATTTCATTTTGCGCGATGGAAACAGGTAAGCTGACTTTAATTAAGCCGCGCGGCTGTGTACTGAGATGATCAACCAAATCGTGTGCGGCTTGAGCGGCATTCATCATGACTTGTGCATGACGATAGATGTTCATACCAATATCTGTAACAGCAAAATGCCGTGAGCTACGCTGAATTAGTCGGACACCTAAACGTTCTTCTAAGTTATAGACCCGACGACTCAGTTTTGATTTTGGAATATCTGTTGCACGTTCGGCTGCACTAAAACCACCATGTTCGACCACTTGGGCAAAACAATAAAAATCATCTAGATCACTCAGCACTGTTCTTATTCCATATTTGCAACGATTTTGCTAATTAACTTGAATTGTTTCATGAAGTCAATCACGTTTTGTAGTTTTTCATGTGAGAAGATTGAGCAAAATTGCCAAGACTAAAGTCGGGTTAACCTTGTAATCGTTTCACATTAGCATGACCAAACAATAAATGTGGTGTATACATCTTTTAAATAACCGAATTTGAAGGATGTGATTTGAGTGTCGTCCTGATATATTCAAATAAAAGACCATTATGAAAGAAATTCGACATTAAAGGACAATGTCATGGAATTAAGACATTTACGTTACTTTGTCGCCGTTGTAGAAGAACAGAGTTTTACGAAGGCTGCTGAAAAGCTATTTATTGCTCAACCTCCTCTAAGTCGTCAAATTCAAAATTTAGAAGAAGAGTTGGGGGCACAGCTTTTTGAGCGTGGCAGCCGTCCTTTAAGAACCACCACCATTGGCCGTTTTTTTTATCAGCAAGCTGTGAAATTACTTTCCAATGCAGAAGAAATTAAGCTCATTACGCAGCGGGCCAGTGCCACTGAACGTACTATTAATATTGGGTATGGCGGTTCGTTACTCTGTGGTTTATTACCTCGAATTGTTTATTTGTTCCGTCAGCAATATCCACACTTAAATGTAAATTTAATTGAACTGAGTGCAGTCGATCAAATTCAGGCTTTAAAAGAAGGTCGGGTTGATGCATGTTTTAGCCGAGTTCGTGTGTCGGATCAGGCGGTTAAACGTGTGCTATTGCGAGAAGAGCCGCTAATTGTTGCGGTGCATTCAAGCCATCCTTTATCTTTACAGCAGCAGATTGCATTAAATAATCTCAAAGATGAGCAGATTTTTATCTATCCTGCAACGGATGGTCAAAGTTATGCAACGCTGATCAAGTCGTTGTTTTTAGAATATGGTATGGAGCCGAAACGCTTTAACACTCAAGCAGATTTGCAGCAATCACTAGGCATGGTTGCCGCAGGCGAAGGCATTTGTATTGTTCCTGAATCTGTACAAATTATGCAGTTTAGGCATGTGAATTATGTGAAATTGTCGGATAGTGCGGCCATTAGCCAAATTTACTTGATCGTGCGGAATGATGATGAAGGGGAATTGGCGCGTCCTTTATTTGACTGTGTTTACCAAGTGTATGACTTAGAAGCAATTGAATATGATCGTCGAGTTTTCTAACACTTGTTTTAACATTAAAAACAATTTGATTTTGAAATTAATTTTTAAGTTACCTATTAAGTAAAACCATCCTGTATATAAAAAACAGGCTCAATCTTGAAAAGTAATGAGCCTATTTTTTTATTCAGTCTTATTAGATCGCTTGTTTTAAGAACTTGGTGATTTCACGGCTAAATTTGACCGGTTCACTGAGCAATGGCGTGTGTCCCGATTTTTTAAAAATGATTTGCTCTGCATTGGCTAGGCTATCAGCAATAATTTTTTGACCTTGAGCAGGATAGAGGATCGATTTTGCCCCTGTGAAAAAAGTCGTCGGAGCGGTGAGTGCTGCAATGGCTTCACGATAATCTTCAGTATGGTTCAAATAATTTTGAATATACCAATATAAATACGCCACACTTTGTGAGGGTAACATCAGCTTCTGTAAAGTTGGTTGTTGGTATGCAAAACGGAAAGCGGATAATGCATATGGATTGCTATTTTGTAAGTCTATGAACCTTAACCAAGCGTCGACTAGACCTTGACGGTCATGTTTATTCATCTGCTGTGCAAATGGCACAGAGAGGTTGGTTGCAAGTACCTTCGAGATGTCTTCTAAAATACTTAAAAACTCAGTGTGACGTTTGCCATATAAACCAAATTGCCAATCTGCATCTACTCGTATTTTAGGGGTTTGATCGATGTGTAAATAACGTTTAATTTTTCAGCAAACTGACCGTATTTTAAACCGTGCATGGTGGTCGTTGCCCCCATGGAGTAAGCAATCACCGTTATTTTATTGTAACCAAGTTGGGAAACTAAGCTGTCAATATCTCGCCAATGGCTTGAAATGGTGTCCATATTTGGAATTTGACAATGTTTAGAGCCGCCAAATCCACGCCAGTCTGGAATGATAAATTTAAAGTGTTTTCGGTGTTGATATAGAAAAGGGTGCCATTGCCAACTTTGCATGCCCAGCCCTGATAAAACCAGAATGGGTTCACCTTGACCATATTCGCGAACATACAGTTGTTGCTGATCGGGCATTGTATAGTGCGGCATGCGGCTTCCTATTTATTTTTTTGTTTTAGCGATTAAATTTATGCAACTGTGGAATGATGGTTTCAAGCCATTTGATCCAACCGATTTCCAAATCAATCCCAAGCTGTAAAATCATTTTATGAATGTACAAAGTACGGTCTTCATCATGCGCATGTGCAAAGTCTTTTGCAAAAATAGACTGGTACACTTTTAGTTTTTCTTTGTGAATTTCAAGATGGCGCTCTAATTCGGGTAATACGCCATTTGTATCCAGCTGAGCTTCTGCACGTAATCGGACCATCAACTCTTCACGTAACTGAGCCGGTGGGCTTTGCTCAACCATCCAATTTGCCAGCTCTATGCTTCCAAGTTGTTCAACTTGGTAGGTTTTTTTACGAGTCGTACTGTGCTCATCTTCAATGGTGCTGATCCAGCCTTTTTGCTGCATACCACTGAGTTCACGGTAGATTTGCTGATGTGTTGCATTCCAAAAAAAGCCCATAGAGCGGTCAAAACGGCGTGCAAGGTCAATTCCTGTACTCGGTTTTTCAAGTAAGCTCGTGAGTAAAACATGGGCTAAAGACATATATGGCTCAGTCAAAATAGTTTTGTACTTTTTATTATGCAACATGTTGCATAAAAATCAAATCTCGCATATAAATTAGTGCAACAAGTTGCAAAAATCTTGTATGCGTAGATGGAAAGAGAAAGCTCGTATACAAGCGAAGATAAAAATAGCCAGCTTTTCAGCACGCTAAGGAGAAAAAATGTCAAATTATCCAAATTTATTGGCACCACTAGATTTAGGTTTTACAACGCTAAAGAACCGTGTATTGATGGGTTCTATGCATATCGGTCTGGAAGAAGCACCGGGTGGCTATGAACGCATGGCAGCTTTTTATGCAGAGCGTGCGAAAGGCGGTGTAGGTTTGATTGTAACCGGTGGTATTTCTCCCAATGATGATGGTGTGACATTTGCTGGTGGTTCAAAATTAGACTCTTTAGAAGAAGCAGAAAAGCATAAAGTAATTACGCAGGCGGTACATGATGCTGGCGGTAAAATTGCGATGCAGATTTTGCATACAGGTCGTTATTCGTATCAGGCCAATAATGTTGCACCTTCTTCAATTCAAGCACCAATTAACCCAGTAAAACCACAAGCTTTAAGCACAGCAGACGTCGAACGCACGATCAATGACTTTGCTAGATGTGCTCAGTTAGCACAGACAGCGGGTTATGACGGTGTAGAAGTCATGGGGTCAGAAGGTTATTTAATTAATGAGTTTATTGCTGCACGTACCAACCACCGTGATGACGAATGGGGCGGCAGTTATGAAAACCGTATTCGTTTTCCAATTGAGATCGTGCGTCGTACGCGTGAATTAATTGGTGAAAATTTTATTATTATTTATCGTCTTTCTATGTTGGATTTGGTTGAGGGTGGGTCGACTTTTGAAGAAGTTGTGCAACTTGCAAAAGCCATTGAAAAAGCCGGTGCAACTATTATCAATACCGGTATTGGCTGGCACGAAGCACGTATTCCGACCATTGCAACCAAAGTGCCACGTGCTGCATTTACATGGGTGACCAAGAAATTAAAAGGTCTTGTGAATGTTCCTTTAATCACCTCAAACCGTATCAATACTCCTGAAATGGCTGAGCACGTACTTGCTTCGGGTGATGCAGATATGGTGTCCATGGCACGTCCAATGCTGGCTGACCCACGTTTTGTGGAAAAAGCAGAACAAGGTCGTAGTGATGAAATTAATACCTGTATCGCTTGTAACCAAGCCTGCCTAGATCATATTTTCTCAATGAAAATTGCAACATGTTTGGTTAACCCTCAAGCTTGCTATGAAACTGAACTGATTTTTAAAGAATCTGCACAGGTGAAAAATATTGCTGTGATTGGTGCGGGACCTGCAGGTTTAAGCTTTGCAACTTATGCTGCAGAGCGTGGTCATAACATAACTATTTTTGAAGCATCGAGCCAAATTGGTGGGCAGTTTAATATTGCGAAAACGATTCCTGGTAAAGAAGAGTTTTATGAAACGCTGCGTTATTTCAGACGTAAAATAGAACTATTACCTCAGATTAAATTGGTACTGAACCATACGGCAACGTATGAAGAGTTAGCACAGTCTGATTTTGATGACATCGTGGTGGCGACGGGTGTTACACCGCGTCAGTTAGATATAGATGGTATTGATCATCCAAAAGTATTGAGCTATTTACAGGTTTTACGTGAACGTCACCCTGTGGGCAAACGTGTAGCAATCATTGGTGCGGGTGGTATTGGTTTTGATACGGCTGAATATTTAACGCATGAAGGTGAAAGCGGTAGCCTCAATCCTGAGAAATTTTATGATGAATGGGGAATTGATACCACTTATGCGCAAGTCGGTGGCTTGAAACATCCAGACGTCGAAGAATCGCCGCGTCAAGTGTATTTATTGCAGCGTAAGGCTAAATCGGTCGGTGCTGGCTTAGGTAAAACCACGGGTTGGATTCACCGTACAGGTTTGAAACACCGCGATGTGAAAATGATTGCGGGTGCAAGCTACGATAAAATTGATGATCAAGGTTTGCATATTACCGTTGATGGTCAACCACGTATTTTAGATGTTGATCATGTGGTGATTTGTGCAGGTCAGGAATCCTATACCGCGATGTATGAACAGCTACAAGCAGATGGAAAAAATGTGCATCTGATTGGTGGTGCGAAAGAAGCAGGTGAGTTAGATGCTAAACGTGCCATTCGTCAAGGTGCAGATTTGGCTGCGGTGATTTAATCAGCCTCATACTTAACCACGACAACTACATTCAATTTAATATGCAGTTGTCGTGCTTCCTCTCCATTTTGAGAGGAGTTTGAGGATAGGGAAATGATTCATCAAAAAAAAGGACATAAACATGACTATTGAAATAACAAAAAAATCTGTTGCACGTTGGCACGAAATGCTCGACACACGGGATATGAATATTTTAAATGAACTCTTGGCAGAAGATGTGGTGTTTCGTTCACCTGTCGCGTTTAACCCATATCCAGGTAAGCCTGTAGTAACTTTTATTTTGACCAATGTGATTCAAATTTTTGAAAATTTTACCTATCACCGTGAGTTCTATACAGAAGATGGCTTGAACGTAGTTCTTGAGTTTTCTGCCAATGTTGGCGAGAAAAAGTTAAAAGGGATCGACATGATTCAGTTTAATGAACAAGGTCAGATGATAGATTTTGAAGTCATGCTCCGTCCGAAAAGTGGGTTAGAAGCATTGGCGGCGAAAATGGGTGAGCGCATTATGCAATATCAGCCTTAAATCTGCTGATTTTAAATGCTCAACTCAGGATGATAAAAAGCATGATGGATATTGTCATGCTTTTTGCTTATGAGGCTTAAGCAAACAAATATTGCTAGCTAGATACGGTTTTTTAGATGCGGTTTTTTATGGACATTGTCTGCCAAAGTGAAAAGATGGAAATGATTTGCTGTAGTGCGAAGCGAGGTGAAGGTAAGGTCAATGAATAATGTGATGCATAAAGGGCGTCAGGCTCTTTTAAATTTTGTAGATCATGCCATCGGTGCGGAAATACCACAGCTTTATTATCATCCTGAAGGGCAAATGCAACATGTGCTGCCGAAGTTAAAGCAACTACATGAAAAATATCGTCCTACGCCTTGGCTGTCGAATACCCATGCACATTTACTGTATTTTGATGTCATTAAAAAGCGTCAAGTGAAGCTTAAATATGATGCCATAGAGCAGCTAACCATGGCTGATGGTGGAATCACAGCCATTGCATGGTTGGGTTTGGATTTACCTGCGGATGTGCCAACTGTGGTGCTCATGCATACGATTACGGGAACGCCTGAAAGTATGCGGGAAGTGGTTCGGGATCTTCATCTATATACAGGTTGGCGCATTGCGCTATGTTTAAGACGCGGTCATGCCAATTTACCTATGCCTGTTGCCAAAATAAATTTATTTGGTTCAACCGATGACCTGCGTGAACAGATTGCCTTTATTCAGCAGAAATTTCCCGAATCGAATTTATTTGGCGTCGGTTCATCTGCAGGAACGGGGCTATTGGTCCGCTATTTAGGCGAACAAGGTGAGGAAACACCACTTAAAGCGGCTTTTGCTTTATGTCCGGGCTATGACACCGAGCTTGGCTTTAAAAATGTCCATCCTTTTTACAGTAAAATGATGACCAAGAAGCTCTTTCAGAAATTTGTAGAACCCTATTCTGCAACATGGTCAGCAACACCCTCTTTAATTGAAGTCCTAAAAAGTAAAGATCTGGCGCAGTTTGAACGTACATATTTTCAAATGGCGGGTTTTACTGATTATGAAAGTTATGCCAAATCTACCAACCCAATTTATGTATTTGAAAATCTTAAAATTCCTTTGATGATTTTGAACGCAGAAGACGACCCTGTCTGCCACATTCAAAACTTTGAACCCTATAAAGAATTAATCCGCTCTTTGCCGAATGTGGTGGTGGTGACCACCAAAAAAGGCAGTCACTGTGGTTATTATGAGGGTTTAGTCGAAACCCATTCATGGGCAACCAAATTAATGGCAGATTTTTTAAAGTTATATGCGAACTAAAAAATAGCCTACTTTGGGTAGGCTATTTTAAGTGTGTGTTACTCGGCTTGTGGGCAACATGCAGTTGTTTGAGGTTTAAGCTTCATCTGTATCAATACTAAAATCAACGCTATAGCGCTCAGTGTAGCGCCTGCATAAGACACTGCAGCATAGCTTAGGTTAAGATTTAGCACTGCGGCACCTGTGACTGCACCCAATGCATTTCCAAGATTAAATGCACCAATATTCACAGAAGAAGCAAGGCCAGGGGCATCGTGAGCGACTGTCATAACACGCATTTGTAAAGGTGGTACAACGGCAAAGGCTGCTGCTCCCCAGATGATTAATGCAATCGCCGCGCCAATGGTGGATGTTGCTAAAATTGGAAATAACAGCATCATCAGCATGAGTAAGACTAAAAAGCCAATCAAGGTTTTATCTAAGGATTGATCTGCAAACTTACCACCGAAATGGTTACCAATTGAAAATCCGATCCCGATTAAAACCAACATGAAAGTGATAAGTTCAGGGCTTGCATGGGTAAAGACTTTTAAGCTCGGTGCGATATAGGTATAGAGCGCGAACATAGCTCCAGCACTCATTACCGTGGTGAGCAGTGCTAAAACAACAGGCATGCGTGTTAATACTTTTAACTCTGCTCGTACATCAGGTTTTTCGGTCTGTTGCTGATGGGGCAGTGCTTTCCATAATGCCAACATGGTGATGATGCCAAGTAAGGTGATGGCCGCAAAAGACATACGCCAACCGATATTTTGACCCACCCACGTTGCGAGGGGCACACCGCCAATATTGGCAATGGTCAAGCCCATAAACATCATAGCAACAGCACTGGCTTGTTTATCTTTCGGAACAACACTCGCTGCAACCATAGAACCTAAGCCAAAAAATGCACCATGATTTAAGCTAGTCACCAAACGTGCCGCCATTAAACTAAGATAATTGGGTGCAATCGTTGTCAAAATATTACCGATGGTAAAGATTGCCATCAGTAAAATAAGGGCAGTACGTTTAGGAAAACGTGCTAACCATAAGGTCATTAATGGGGCACCAATCATGACGCCAACGGCATAGGCACTAATCAGTAAGCCCGCTTGAGGAATAGACACCGATAAATCTGCTGCGATTTCAGGCAAAAAACCCATCGGTGAAAATTCTGTTGTGCCAATTGCAAAAGCACCAACAGCTAATGCAATTAATGGAAAATTGAATTTCATATTAAATATCCCACACTGGAGCAAGTTCAGGTGGGTTCACTTCACGCGCATTTCTGTCCAGTGTGGCAATGGCCTGCATCTGTTCTGGTGTTAAGTGAATCTCTTGAGCTTTTAAATTACTGATTAAATGTTCACGTTTGGTTGATGATGGAATCACGGCATAACCTTTTTGCAGTGCCCATGCGAGTGCAATTTGGGCCGAAGTGACTTGGTGTTCGGCCGCAATATTTAACAGTGTTGGATCTTGCAAAACTTTGCCATAAGCCAAGGTCATATAGGATGTGACATCTATAGTGTTCGCTTGTAGGTAATTGACCAAGTTTTGATTTTGCAAATATGGACTCAGTTCAATTTGATTGGTTGCAATATTTTCCAGCCCGATGTGATCAATGGCTTGTTGAGTGAGCTCAATATTAAAATTAGATACACCAATATATTCAGTCAATCCTTGTTTTTTTGCCTCAAGTAAATGTCCCATTAATTCAGGAATATCGACTCCAAGTGCAGGTGCTGGCCAATGAATAAGTGTAAGGTTAACTGCATCAGTCCTCAATTTAATTAAACTGTCTTTTAGACTGGGTATTAGTTTGTCGGCAGCATAATTTTCAGTCCAAATTTTCGTGGTTAAGAAAATATCAGCTCGATTGACCTGACTTTCATGGATTGCATGGCCTACTTCTGCTTCATTAGCGTAAATTTGTGCGGTGTCTACAGCACGATATCCAAGCTCTAAGGCTGTTTTAACTGAGTGAATGACAGTATCACCTGTCAAACGGAAGGTACCGATACCAAATTGAGGAACAATCATCAGGAATTCTCTTTTTTGAATTGATGCTATTGTGCTGCTAATTTTAATGAAGAAAAATGCATGAGTTTGGAATATATTATTGATTAAAAATCACGAATTAGAATATGCAATGAAATCGACCATTGAGGAGCTGCAGGCTTTTACTGTTATTGTAGATAGCGGCTCTATTATCAAAGCAGCAGAAAGACTGGATCAAACAGCATCTGGTGTCAGCCGTGCATTACAGCGTCTGGAATCTAAATTAAATGTAACCCTGTTGGAACGAACAACCCGCAAAATTAAGCTGACGCAAGAGGGGCAATTATTTTTAGCTAAAACACGGCGGATATTGAATGATTTGAGTGAAGCGGAAGATTCTCTGCTGAAATTAGATGCAGATACTTCGGGGTTGGTGCGGGTCGATTCTGCGATTTCGTTTATTCTGCATATGATCGTTCCCTTGATACCAGAATTTAATGCACGTTATCCGCATATACAGATTGAATTGGTGAATCATGATCAAGTGATTGACTTATTAGAGCATAAAGCAGATGTCGCAATTCGCTTTGGAAAATTAAGCGACTCCAGTTTGCATGCAAAACTTATCTACAAGAGTCGACTGTGTTTGGTGGCGAGTCCTGAATACCTTCAGCAGCATGGACGTCCGCAAAATGCTGAAGAGCTAACCGCACATGCTTTACTTGGATTTAGTCAAATTACCCATATGAATACTTGGTCGATCCAAGTCGCAGGGAAGCCCCTGACGATCCGACCCAACATCAAGGCGTCAAATGGTGAAACGATACGCGAGCTTGCGATTCATGGGATGGGCATCGCTTGTCTTTCGATTTTTATGTTAGAAAAAGATATTGCAGAAGGACGATTGGTACAACTTTTAGACGATCAAATTGAGCCACATGAACAGCTTATTCATGCTGTCTATTATCAACAAGAGCATTTACCGAAACGTGTTCGTTTATTTATTGAATATTTAGCTGAAAAATTACAAGAATAGTTGTGAGAAAAACAGTGCATCGTCGGGTACAGATTTTTATTTACATAGAAACAATAAAAAACCCGACTTTTGCCGGGTTTTTTTGATCATTGGTTTGATAAAACTTCGATCTTAGTTCTCTAAAGCTGGTGTTGCAGCAGCAATGGCAGCAGCTACGGCGTCATCTTCAGACTGTGCAGAACCTGAGTTTTGTTTAGGTTGAGCAGCTTGCGCAGGTTTTTCTGCTGCTTTAGGTGCTTCTGCTTTTGGAGCAGGAGCTTCTGCAGGAGGAGTAGGTTCACGACGAATTTCAGTTGTTGTATTCGGTGTCTCTTCACGAATCACTTCAACTTGCTGTTGAGTCGGTTCTTCAACAACTGCTTGTTCTTCAACTGGTTCTAATTGTGTAGGTACAGATGCTGTTGGTTCAGATGCTGCAACTTCAACCTGTTCCTGTTCTTCTTCTTTTGGTGCTTCTTTTTTTACACATGCTGTAAGAAGTAGACCTGTTGCGATTGCACCGCAGATTAAAAGTTTCTTATTCATAATTACACAAAACAAAAAAGTGTGGATTGGATAACTGCATTATAACAGCAAATAAGAATATAGAAATGATAAGAACTTACTCTAAATTTTTATGATAATTGCTGTTACAATAGCCAATTGTTAATTGTTCTATGAATTGATGCGGAATGACTTTGCTTTCTTGGTACAGAGTAAAGTAAAATCGCACAACATTGTAGGCCAATTTAGGCTCCATTGTACGAGAAACTTAATGACCCATTTTATTTTCGTTACTGGTGGTGTTGTATCATCACTAGGTAAAGGTATTTCAGCTGCATCAGTGGCTGCGCTTTTAGAAGCCCGTGGTTTAAAAGTAACCATGGTAAAAATGGATCCATACATTAATGTCGATCCAGGGACTATGAGTCCATTCCAACACGGTGAAGTTTTTGTCACAGAGGATGGTGCTGAAACTGACTTAGACTTGGGTTATTACGAACGTTTCTTGCGTCGTGCGAAAATGACCAAACTGAACAACTTTACTTCAGGACGAGTGTACCAAGATGTCTTGAATAAAGAACGTCGTGGTGACTACCTCGGTGGTACAGTTCAAGTTATTCCACATATTACTGACAATATTAAAGAACGTGTTCTTCGCGCAGGTGAAGGCTATGACGTTGCGATCGTTGAGATCGGCGGTACAGTAGGTGACATTGAATCTCTCCCATTCATGGAATCTGTACGTCAACTTATGGTCGAACTCGGTCATAAGCGCACAATGTTAATGCACTTAACTTTACTCCCATACATTAAGTCAGCTGCTGAATTAAAAACCAAACCAACTCAACACTCTGTAAAAGAGCTTTTATCGATTGGTATTCAACCAGACATCCTGATCTGCCGTACAGAGCATGATGTTGATGCTGATACTACACGTAAAATCGCGTTATTTACGAACGTTGAAGCACGTGCAGTTGTGGTATGTAAAGATGCGCGTTCAATTTACCAAATTCCACGTACTTTCTATGAACAAAACGTTGACGATTTAATTTGTGAACGTTTTGGTTATAACGATCTTCCAGAAGCTGATCTTACAGACTGGGATAACGTTGTAGATGCATTACTGAACCCTGAATACACAGTTCGTGTCGCAATGGTTGGTAAATACGTTGAACTTCCAGATGCATACAAATCTGTAAACGAAGCACTTTTACATGCGGGTATTCAAAACCGTGTGAAAGTTCAAATCGACTACGTCAATGCAGAAGAGCTTGAAAGCCAAGATGTAAACGACGTATTAAAAGACGCGGATGCAATCTTAGTGCCAGGTGGTTTCGGTGAACGTGGTACAGAAGGCAAAATGAAAGCGATTCGTTTTGCACGTGAAAACGGTGTACCGTTCCTCGGCATCTGTTTAGGTATGCAGTTGGCTGTGATCGAATATGCGCGCAACGTTGCGGGTATTAGCGATGCAACTTCAACTGAATTTAACCGTTCTACAAAATCACCATTGATTGGTCTAATCACTGAATGGTTAGATGAGCGCGGCGAAGTTCAACAACGTAATGCAGATTCTGACTTAGGCGGCACAATGCGTCTGGGTGCTCAAAAATCTGAATTGGTTGCAGGTACAAAAACTGCACAAGTTTACGGTTCTGAAGAGATCGTTGAACGTCATCGTCATCGTTATGAAATGAACAACCGTTATATCCCAGTGCTTGAAGAAAAAGGCATGAAGATTTCAGGTTATTCTCCAGTACAGCGTCTTGTTGAAACTGTTGAAATTCCTGAACATCCTTGGTTTATTGCTGTACAATTCCATCCGGAATTTACAAGTTCACCACGTGATGGACACCCATTATTCGCAGGCTTTATTGATGCTGCTAAAAAACAGTATCAAAAAACCAAGTAATGGCATTGTAGGACTAAACTAGGAAGTTTAAATGTCACAATTAAAACCACAGGAAATTGTACGTTTAGGCGATATACAAATGGCAAATCATTTGCCATTTGTACTATTCGGCGGCATGAACGTACTTGAGTCAAAAGACCTTGCTTTTGAAATTGCTGAAACCTATGTGGATATCTGCAAACGCTTGGATATTCCATATGTGTTTAAAGCAAGTTTTGATAAAGCCAATCGTTCAAGCTTGAACTCTTTCCGTGGCCCAGGCCTGGAAAAAGGAATCGAGTGGTTAGCTGACATTAAAAAACACTTTAATGTGCCGATTATTACTGACGTACATGAACCATACCAAGCTGCGCCTGTTGCTGAAGTTGCGGATATTATCCAGCTTCCTGCATTTTTAAGCCGTCAGACTGACCTTGTTGAAGCGATGGCGAAAACTGATGCCATCATTAACATCAAAAAAGCACAGTTCCTCGCACCACACGAAATGCGTCATATTCTGCATAAGTGTTTGGAAGCAGGGAATGACAAACTGATTCTTTGTGAACGTGGTTCAGCATTTGGTTACAACAACTTAGTTGTCGATATGTTGGGCTTTGACATCATGAAAGAAATGAATGTCCCTGTGTTCTTTGATGTGACACATGCGCTTCAAACGCCGGGTGGTCGTGCGGATTCTGCGGGTGGTCGTCGTGCGCAAATCACGACACTGGCACGAGCAGGTATGGCGACTGGTTTAGCAGGTTTGTTCTTAGAAGCTCATCCAGATCCAGAAAATGCCAAATGTGACGGTCCATGTGCGCTACGCATGTCACAGTTGGAGCCTTTCTTGGCACAGTTAAAAGAACTCGATACCTTGGTTAAAGGTTTCGCAAAGTTAGACACACACTAATTCGATACACATTGATGCGTCACTTTTGACGCATCATTTTTATTAATCAACTGAGGAATTGTTCATGAGCCAAATCGTTGACATTCGTGCACGTGAAATTTTGGACTCTCGTGGTAACCCTACCATCGAAGCAGACGTAATCTTAGCCTCTGGCGTTGTAGGCCGTGCATGTGCACCATCTGGTGCTTCAACTGGTTCTCGTGAAGCTTTAGAACTTCGTGACGGCGACAAAGCTCGTTACTTAGGTAAAGGCGTTAAAACTGCGGTTAACAACGTTAACACAGTAATTCGTGATGCATTGTTGGGTAAATCAGTATTCGAACAAAAAGACATTGATAACACAATGATCGCGCTTGACGGTACTGAAAACAAAGAAAAATTAGGTGCGAACGCAACTTTAGCGGTATCGCTAGCTGCTGCGCGCGCTGCTGCTGATGAAAAGAAAATTCCACTTTTCCAATACATCGCAGACCTTCGAAATAACAGCATTTTGACTATGCCTGTTCCAATGATGAACATCCTAAATGGTGGTTCACATGCAGACAACAACGTAGACATTCAAGAATTTATGATTGAGCCAGTTGGCTTCACTTCATTCTCTGAAGCTTTACGCGCTGGTGCTGAAATTTTCCATTCTTTAAAATCAGTTTTAAAGAAACAAGGTCTAAATACTGCAGTTGGTGATGAAGGTGGTTTTGCACCGAACCTTCGTTCTAACGAAGAAGCAATTACAGTAATTCTTGAAGCAATTGAAAAAACTGGCTACAAAGCAGGTTCTGACATTATGCTTGCGCTTGACTGTGCATCTTCAGAATTCTACAAAGATGGTCAATACATCCTTACAGGTGAAGGCAATAAAGCATTCACTAGCAACCAATTTGCTGACTACCTTGCAGGTTTTGCAAAACAATACCCAATCATCTCAATTGAAGATGGTTTGGACGAGTCTGATTGGGAAGGCTGGTCTTACCTCACTTCAATCCTTGGCGACAAAATCCAATTGGTTGGTGATGACCTATTCGTGACGAATCCTAAGATTCTTCAACGTGGTATCAACGAAAAAGTGGGTAACTCAATTCTGATCAAGTACAACCAAATCGGTACGTTGACTGAAACTCTAGATGCAATCTACCTTGCGAAAGCAAATGGTTACACTACAGTAATTTCACACCGTTCTGGTGAAACTGAAGATTCAACTATTGCGGATCTTGCAGTAGGTACAGCAGCGGGTCAAATCAAAACTGGTTCACTTTGCCGTTCTGACCGTGTAGCGAAATATAACCAATTACTTCGTATTGAAGAATTGACTAATGCTGCATATCGCGGTAAAGCTGAGTTCAAAGGTTTGAACTAAGCAGATCATGCTATCTATGTTAAATGTATTTGACTCCAAAGCGAGTAAAGCATTGTTGGGCCTTGCGATCTTTTTGATCGCAGGGTTTCAATATTTATACTGGTTCGGTGAAGGTGGTTATCATCAACATCAACAACTGAGTCAGAAAATACAACAACAAGTCGAACTCAATGACGAATTAAAAGAACGAAATCGCGTGCTTGCCGCTGAAGTATACGATTTAAAAAATGGCGTTGAAGCTATTGAAGAGCATGCTCGTCTAGATTTAGGTTTAATTAAACCGCATGAGACTTTCGTACAAATGAGTACGATCAGTACTCAGTACAAACCAATTTATATTGATCCAAACGCAAAAGTAGACCTACGTACCAATGAGTCAGAACCAGCCGAACTTCCACCCGAACCTTAAATTGTGGGCCATTATTCCTGCTGCTGGTTCAGGAAGTCGATTTTCTAAAACTGAACTAAAACAATATCAAAACATTGCGGGTCTAACTGTGCTTGAACACACAGTTGCACGTCTCAACCAATTGCCGTTGACGGGCTATGTGTTGGCTATAGGCGAGCAAGATAATGTTGCGCAGACCTTGGCACTCACTAATCAAGAGAAGGCTCATTTTTGTTTAGGCGGTGCAGAGCGTGTGCATTCTGTACTCAATGCATTGCAATATCTATCTTCGATTGCCAATGATGATGATTGGGTATTTGTTCATGATGCAGCACGACCATGTGTCTCGCAGTTGAGCTTAGAAAATTTAGTTCAATCGGCAGTAGAAACTGAGCAAAGTGCGATTCTCGCCATTCCTGTACGCGATACCTTAAAGCGAGTTGAAACGGCACCACAAATATCAACAACGGTAGATCGTTCAACTTTATGGCAAGCGCAGACACCACAAATTGCCAAATTGGGTGTGCTTAAAAATGCCATTGAACAAGCGCTTGCCGCTGGTGCGACCATCACAGATGAAGCAAGTGCCTTAGAATTTGTCGGTGGGCATGTCAATGTCGTGCAAGGTCGTTCGGACAATATTAAAATTACCTATCCTGATGACTTGGAATTGGCACGTTTAATTTTAGCGTCTCAAGTTAATAGATGATTATTTCAAGGAATATTTAAGGGACAGTGATTTTTACTGTCGCTTTAAACTATAATTCCCGCATCCTTTTTAGATCTGTTTCGCAATGATCCCTTCTCAACAGTATCGTTTTTTACGTCAGTCATTACGCGATGGCCGCAGTATAAAACACGATTCTTCTCGATGGGCTAAACTTCATTTAGACCCGTGGTTACTTTGCTTCTTGGTACTCAATGCAATATTGGGGCTGATGGTTGTCTATAGTGCGACCGCGGAAGATTCGGGAATGGTACTACGCCAAGCCACAAGTTTTGGTGTGGGCTTTATTGTGATGTTGATCTGCGCGCAAATTCCACCCAAAGTTTACCAATCTATGAGTCCGTACTTATATGCCATCGGTATATTTTTACTGTTGTTGGTTTTGGTCATTGGTGAAAAAAGGATGGGGGCGAAACGCTGGATTAGCTTGCCGGGTATCGGCAGTATGCAGCCGAGTGAGTTTATGAAATTTGCCATGCCACTCATGATGGCGTGGTATTTTGCGCGAAAACCTTTTCCACCGAAATTTTTACAAATTGTCGGTGCATTAATTTTATTATTGATTCCATTTGCATTGGTCGCTTTACAGCCTGATTTGAATATCGGTTTGATTATTCCAGGTATTTTTGTTTTATTTTTAAGTGGAATGTCTTGGCGTTTAATTGCAGCTGCTTTAACCGCCTTTGCGATTGCAGCACCTGTACTCTGGATGTTCTTTTTGCAGGAATATCAGAAAAAACGTGTACTGACCTTATTTGACCCTGAGTCTGACGCACTTGGTGCAGGTTGGAATATTATTCAGTCTAAAATTGCCATTGGTTCAGGCGGTTTAATGGGTAAGGGGTATACCGAAGGGACGCAGTCGCACTTGGGCTATCTGCCAGAGCATCATACTGACTTTATCATGTCGACCTATGCTGAAGAGTTTGGCTTTATTGGTGTATTTCTTTTATTTAGTTTATTTACAGCAATTATTGTTCGCTGTTTGATTATTGGACTAAATTGCTTCCATAATTTTGGACGACTCTATGCAGGAGCGATAGGATTAACTTTCTTCTTTTTTGTATTTTTAAACTCGGGTATGGTCAGTGGGATTTTACCGGTAACAGGTGATCCACTACCGTTGATGAGTTATGGTGGTACAGCCGTAATTGCGATGCTCGCAGGAATGGGAATTGTGATGTCGATTCATACGCATCGCTAAGCATTAATGTAAACGGAATAATCAAGCCGGACCAATGTCCGGCTTTTTTTATGCGCTGGACGTACGGGAAAATGCTGTAGCAGAATGTATTGAGCAGTCCGTCAGGCCGTAAATCAATGTTTCTGTGCAGATGATTGGCAGGTCGAATGCCTTGGTTGTAGTTGTTTAAGCTATGGCGGACTGGCCGGCCAGCGCTCATAAGCGCCCGCAAGTATAATCTGTCAGTATCTGGGCAGGCGCCGGCTAAGCGGATAAAAACAGCCGGCTTCATGCCGGCTTTGGGTTTAGTTGAATAGCTGATTGATTTTTCTGGCTATTTCTTTGTTGTAAATTCGATAGTCGCTGATGGCATAGGGGCTGAACAGGGCATATTTGCAGCTGGTGCTGGAACCGTTTTTGGCGGCAGCGGTGCGGCAGTTCAAGATGGAAAAGACCTTCGCGTCAGCCGATTTAAGCTCAAATGAGCTTAAGTAAATTTTTTCATTGGCAATATCCTGAGTAGTAACGGTATAGCCATTTTTTACTAGCACATTGCTGAGGCTGGAAATCGTGCGTTTGCTGCTGACTGTCAGCGCATCTTCATAGCCGAAGGTTTTAATCAGGGTTGCAGTGTTCAGCTGCTCGGCATTTTTAAATAATTCCGGCGCTGCGTTTTTGATAAAGAAGCCGAAGTCTTCTGTGCTGATATCGGCCGTAATAGGCTTGAAGGTCATGCGTACGCCATCACTCAGCCTGTCGTATGCGACGCGCATCTGTATATCTGCGCAGGAACTGGAGTTGTTGGCGCTGCGGCGGTGATCAGCGCTGACCGTATTGCAGACTTTTATTTTAACCCGGTCTTGCGCCAAGCGCCGGAATTGCGCGTCATAAATATGATGCACACTCCAGTAACGGTCTTGTTTTAACTGGTTAAAGAACGGGACATTGCTGATCAGCCCTTTGTTTAAATCCAATTCATTATAAGCCGAGAGCGGTACTGTCAGGGAAAAACTGTTCAGTTCTGGATTGAGCTGGATATGCTGGGTTTTAGGCCCGAAGCCGCCTAGCACATTTTGATAGAGGCTGCCGCGTTCCCCTGTGACTTGGCAGCCGGATAGCCCGGCTGCTGCGGCAAGAAACCATAATGTTTTTTGCATATTTTGATTTTTTCTATAGATAACGATTATTCGAAATTGAAGCTGACGTCAGAAGCCGTGTTTGGAGACGGATGCTGGAAAATACGCTCGTTCTGATGGTCAAAGTAAACTTTCCAGCTGTTTTTGATATTTTTGCACTGGAATAAGCCGTAGTATTTTTGCAGATTCGGTGTAGACAGCACCTCAGAGCCTTTATAAGGAATCAGCGGTGATGGATGGCTTTTAATTTGTACAAATTCACCGCCGTCACGCGCACAATAGGTGTTTGCGCGTTCCCACATAATGGTGCCTGCACCGTAAGATACGTTATTCATGGTGATGGTGCGCGGATTTTTATACTTGGCTTGGAAAAATTCCTGCACCGTCGGATACTGTTCAAAATCCTTATCTGTCAGCTGCCCCAAGGTATTCCATTTATCAATAGCTTTTGACAGCCATCCTTTTTTTGCTTCTTCTGCAGATGTGTAAGTACTGGCAATAATGCATGCTGCAGCTAAAAAGGTTTTAGTTTTCATTATATAACTCCAATTCAGGTGCAGAGCATGCTAAAGGCCATGCAGCGGCGATGCAACTTTGCGGGCGCTAATATGTATAATCAAATGTTAGAAAATGTTTAATTTTTAATGAAAATTTATAATATTTTGTTTTATTAATCTGCATTGAAAAATCAGCGCTTTAAGGCAAACATAAAAAAAGCCCTCAATTGAGGGCTTTATTTAGATATTAATTAGTGTAGGAGCCATGTGTAGTAGCCCCACAACATAAGTGGCCAAGCGAGGACGGGGCTAAAAAGCCATTTCCAGAACCAATGGTGTGGTGTAAAACCCACACCATGCACAAAACCACCTGAAATACCTATCATGATGAACATCAGCGCTCGATGGCTATATCCACCATTGTCATCCAGCATGGCAGCGGGATGTACAAGTAACACGGCTGCCAAAGGAAAAGCTAACAGGCAGGAAATGACCATTGTAAATTTATTTGGCTTCTTTTCTACAAGTGATTTTTCTACAGCAGCATCAGTCATTTGTTATTCCTCATCTAGATCTTGATGATGTTCGATATAAAGCGCACTAAGTACACCTGCAAAACATGCCATCAAAATACCGAGAATCCAAGCAAAATACCACATCGTCTTTTCTCCTTAGACACAGCCTTAGTATAGGCTGTGTGAATTCTCTTCAATATGTTTGTTAGTAACCACGCCCCACATTTTGTAGTAACACCAAGTTGTGTAGCACAGGATAAGTGGGACAAAAATACACGCGGCAACTGTCATCACAGTTAGGGTATTTTTACTTGATACCGCATCCCACATAGTCAAACTTACAGTTGGGTTGATGCTCGATGGCATAAGGAAAGGGAACAATGCAAAACCAGCAGTTAAGATTGCACCAATGACTGCCAAGCTTGAACCAAGGAAGCTGAAACCGGCTTTACCTTTACCTGCGGCAAGGATAATGATCAAAGCACCTAAAATTGCCATGATTGGCGCAATCATAGTAATTGGATAAGTACTGTAATTGTTCATCCAACCTGGGTTGGCATTGGTGATCACTTCTTTAGCCAATGGGTTTGCAACGCCATTCGTGTCAAACGGTTGCGCTAATGTGTAGCCTTGGATATTACCGAAGTATAACCATGCGCCTGCCAGTAAGAAGCAAACTAAGAATACGATACCCATAAGCTGAGTTGCTTTTGCAGAGCGTGCGCGTAGATCGCCGTCTGTACGAAGCATGAGCCATGCACCACCGTGAGCGCAAAGCATAGACAAACTCACGATACCGCAAACTAAAGCGAATGGGTTAAGCAGTGCAAAGAAGCTCCCTGTATAAGTCGAGCGAACAGTTTCGTCCATAGTGAATGGTACACCGAGGAACATATTACCAAACGCAACACCAAATACGAGGGCAGGAACGGCACCACCAATTGCTAAACCCCAGTCCCAAGAATTACGCCACTTGGTATTTTCAAGTTTAGAACGGTAGTCAAAACCGACTGGACGTAAGAAGAGAGCGAAGAGTACCAGTAACAGCGCCCAATACATGCCTGAGAATGCAGTTGCATATACCATTGGCCATGCTGCAAACAGTGCACCACCGGCAGTAATAAACCATACTTGGTTACCGTCCCAGTGTGGGGCAATCGTATTGATTGCCGCACGACGTTCTTCGTCTTTTTTACCTACGAATGGCATGATCGCCATTGAGCCCATATCGAAGCCATCGGTGAGGGCGAAGCCGATCAGTAGGACACCGACTAAAACCCACCAAATGATTTTGAGTAATTCATATTCGATCATGCTTGAGCCTCCTCATTTGCCTTTTTTGCAGCTTCAAGTTTCTCGAAGTGGTATTTACCAGTATGTAGAGAACTTGGGCCAAGGCGTGAGAATTTAATCATTAAGTACATTTCAATGATCAGCAGTACAGTGTAGAACGCTGCCAATGCAAGGATAGAACCCCATACATCACCTGTACTTAAGCTAGACGCTGAAAGATGTGTAGGTAGAACTTCACCGATAGTCCATGGTTGACGACCAACTTCGGCAACATACCAACCTGTTTGTGCTGCAATCCAAGGTAATGGCAGGGCAAATAAAGCAAACTTTAATAACCAAGGTTTGTTTTCTGCATTACGTTTACCGACAGCAAAGGTAGCAAGTACGAACAGAAGGAGCATTAAGAAACCAGAAGCAACCATTGCACGGAATGCCCAGAACAAGCTTGGGACATGTGGAATAGTGTCTTTTGCAGCTGCTTTGATTTGTTCGTCAGAAGCATCGACAACTTTGTCTGTGTATTTTTTCAGAAGCAGACCATAACCCAAGTCTTTTTGAGACTCAGCAAATGCTGCTTTAAGTTCAGGAGACGTATCGCCTGCACGAAGTTGTTCTAACTGCGAGTAAGCCACCATACCGTTACGAATACGCGCTTCGTGTTGTACGATCAGGTCTTTAATACCTGTCACTTCTTTGTCAGTTGAACGTGTTGCAATAATCCCCATGACATAAGGAATTTTGATCGCGTAGTCAGTAGACATAGTTTCTTTATTTGGAATACCAAATAAAGTAAATGGCGCTGGAGCTGGGTGAGTGTCCCATTCAGCTTCAATTGCAGCAAGTTTAGTTTTTTGTACATCACCAATTTCATAACCAGATTCATCACCTAGTAAGATCACTGAAAGTGTAGAAGCTAAACCAAAGATAGCAGCGATAGCGAATGAACGACGCGCAAATGGCAAGTCACGCTTTTTCAATAAGTAGTAACTTGAAATTGCCAGTACGAAAATAGCACCAGTCACATAACCTGCAGATACGGTATGTACGAATTTAACCTGAGCCACAGGGTTGAAAATCAATGCACCGAAGTCCACCATTTCCATACGCATAGTTTCATAGTTAAATGCGGAACCGACAGGGTTTTGCATCCAACCATTGGCCACTAAAATCCATAGTGCGGACATGTTCGAGCCAAGTGCAACTAACCAAGTGACAGCCAAATGCTGAACTTTGGATAGGCGATCCCAGCCGAAGAAGAATAAACCAATAAATGTTGATTCAAGGAAGAATGCCATCAGACCTTCAATGGCTAATGGTGCACCGAAAATATCACCGACATAGTGCGAGTAATACGCCCAGTTAGTACCGAACTGAAACTCCATGGTCAAACCAGTAGTAACACCTAATGCGAAGTTAATACCGAAGAGTTTTCCCCAGAATTTAGTCATGTCTTTATAAATTTCTTTGCCAGAAATCACATAGGTGGTTTCCATAATGGCAAGAATAAAAGCCAGACCTAAAGTCAGCGGAACAAAAATAAAGTGATACATCGCGGTCATTGCAAATTGGAACCGCGAAAGATCGACCACGCTTTCAGAAATCATCAACGTGTCTCCTTGATTTGGGAAGGACTGCCAGCAATATGCTCGGCAACTTGATTGTCAAAGTTTTTAGGGATAGTAGGGGCGTCGAACCAGATGTTCTTAATGATCATTAAAATAATCACTTTAATTATTAGTATTGCGGTTATTTCTCTGACCACACGACGATTTAAATCTTTGAATTTTAAGCTCATGGAGATAAGCCTATTCTTTAAACTTGTACTATATTATTAACAAATATACACAAAAAGCAAATAGGTTGAACAGTTAAAATAAAAATATATTATTAAGTAATTTAAATACAATTACTTATATTACTTATTAGTTAAAAAATAAACTAATTTTTTATTTTAAATACTTGACTAAAACACTTGTGTTTAAATATTTTAAATCCGACTAAAACGCTTATATTTATATTTATATTTTAAATTCTGACTAATTTAACCCGAATCCCGCTTAAGCCAATGATTCCATAATTTGAATTGTTGGTTTATTTTGATGATTAAGTTGATATGCACATAACGATGCGTAAATCCCACTCAGAAATCCATGAATACTACGAGCTTT
>NZ_VPBO01000018.1:0-90771 GCF_013418655.1 Acinetobacter sp. YH12128
GGCGTATTGTTTGAAGAAGTCCAAGAAGCCTATACCACCCAAATCTGTTCGTGCTGCGGTGAGATCACCTCAAGTAGTCCAAAAGGTAAGACAGATCTTGGAATAAGAGAATGGGAGTGCATGAGCTATGGTACAGCTCATGATCGAGATATAAACTCAGCTCTAAACATTCTTGCGCTTGGGCATAAGCGTCTAGCTGTAGGAATCACCCTCTTTTAAGGGGGTGAGGATGTCAACTGCCCATGCTTGTTGTTTGGGTTGGTCATAAATCCCGGTTAATGGTGGATGTGCGCCTGCAAAAATAGGCAGATCCCATTCTTTTAAATCGACAATTTCAGTTTCTACGGTACTGTAGTCATAGCTTTCGATTTCTGAAAGTAGCCAGTTGGCAATCTTAATTGCCGTGCGGCCTTCGCGGACACTGCCGACAATAATATGAAGTTTCATGGTATTTCCCGTCTTGTTTTAAAGTCTTGCATTAAATTAATATGAATTCGGTCCGTTGCATATACAGAAAATGTATCGAGTCGATTGATAGTTATAAAAATAGTGATAAAAAAAAGCTCCCGAAGGAGCTTTCATTTGCTGAAACTTAGATCAGTTTCACGCCTTGTTGACCGGCAGGGGTCACTTTGAAAATTTCAACTTCAAAGGTGATATTTTTACCGGCTAGAGGGTGGTTGAAATCCACTTCGGTAATGTCTTCACCTACAGTTTTGATCACCCCATACAGACTTTGTTTGGCTTTATCTTCAAACTCAATCATATGGCCTTCAACAGGACGTTGCTCAAATTTGACAGTATCAAATTTTTGTACGTTTTCCGGGTTCCATGGACCAAAAGCATCTTCAGGAGGAAGGCTCACAGTACGGCGGTCACCTGCACGTAAACCGAATAAAGCTTTCTCAAAACCCGGTAATAAGCTGCCATCACCCATGACAAGGCTGACAGGTTCAGCACGGCTACGGGTATTGTCAATTTCTACGCCATTTTCAATAGCAACAGAAAAGTGAAGGTCTACTTTAGAACCTTCTTCAATACGAGTTTCCTCGTTAGGATTGATAAAATCAGTCATTTTGCGCTTCCGCACGTTGAATTCGGTGTTTTTCTAAGAAAAACGTATCGATAAGAAGCAGAATCGTGCCTAATGTAATGGCACTGTCTGCAATATTAAATGCAGGAAAGTGGCTGTTGTTGTAATACACGTGAATGAAATCCACCACATAACCTAAAGATACGCGGTCAATTAAGTTGCCGATTGCGCCGCCTAAAATCAGGGCAATGGCAATTGGAAGGACTTTCACGTTTTTTGGCATACGCATGAGCCAAAATACAAAAATGACAGACACAAGTCCTGCGAGTGAAGTAAAGAAATAACGTTGCCATCCACCGGCATCGGACAAGAAACTAAAGGCAGCGCCATAGTTATGTAGTAATGTCCAATTTAAAAAGGGCATGACAGGTACAGGATCTGCGTAGTTCAGATGTGTACTTGCAATCCATTTGGTCCATTGATCCAAAATAATGGCAACAATGGATAAGCCCACCCACACTAAATTGTGTGGGTAGAATTGAAAGAAGCCCTTTTTTTCTTGTGGATTAGGCATATTTTCTCTCTTCGCCTTGACCTGTAGGAAGGTTAATAATACAACGAGAACAAAGACCTGGATGTTCGTGATGTGTATTCACATCTGGCAGTACATGCCAGCAGCGTGCACATTTTTCACCATCAGCAGCAGAGACTTTGACATTTAAACCGTCAAGGTCAGAGGCTTCACCTTGCGCTGCATCAAACGCATTGACAATCACTTGAGAAGTGATGAGGACAAAACGCAGTTCTTCACCGAATTTGTCTAAAACAGCTTTCAGCTCAGCATTGGCCCAAAGTTCAACTTTGGCAGACAAGTTTGAACCCACAGTTTTTGCAGTACGTGCAGCTTCAATAAACTTGTTCACCGCAGATTTGACGGTGATCAAGGTTTGCCATTCAGCTTCAGTCACCAGATTCGCTGTAGAGGCTACAGGAATGTCATACCACTCCGCAGTAAATACATATTTCTCAGATTGCTCTGGAATCAACGGCCAAGCTTCTTGTGCGGTAAAGCTCAAGATAGGAGACATCCAACGGACAAAGGCTTGAACCAAGTGATACAACGCCGTTTGTGCAGAATGACGCGCTGCTGAGTCTGCTTTGGTGGTGTACTGACGGTCTTTGATGATGTCGAGATAGAAACCACCCAAGTCATTAATACAGAAGTTGGTCAATGCGCTAGTCACGATATGGAAGTTCATATCTTCATAAGCTTGTTGAATAGTTTTTTGTACTTCCGCAGCACGTTGCAAGATGTATTGATCCAGTGCGATCAATTGATCGACAGGCAAAGCATCAGTCGATGGTTTGAAGCCATTCAAGTTAGCCAACAAGAAACGCAACGTATTACGGATACGGCGGTAACCATCTGATGCACGGCTGAAGATTTCTTTACCTGCAGTCATTTCATAACGGTAGTCTGCAGACGCAATCCAGAAACGTAGGCCATCTGCACCCATGTCTTTAATGATGTCTTGCGGAGTGATCACGTTACCGATCGACTTCGACATTTTGCGGCCTTTTTCGTCCACAACGAAGCCGTGAGTCAATAAGCCTTTGTAAGGTGCGCGGTTATTAATCGCCATAGATGTTAACAATGAAGATTGGAACCAGCCACGATGTTGGTCAGAACCTTCAAGGTACAAGTCAGCAGGGTCTTGCAATTCTTCATGTTCACGAAGTACTGCAAAGTGTGTTGTTCCAGAGTCAAACCAAACGTCTAGAGTGTCACGAACTGCATTGTACTGCTCTGCATCTGCACCGATAAACTCAGACGCATCACGGTTATACCAACCGTCAATACCTTCTTGTTCAATCAGCTTCGCGACTTCTTCGATTAGCTCAGGGGTACGCGGGTGAAGTTCGTTGGTATCTTTATGCACGAAGAATGGAATTGGCACGCCCCATGTACGTTGACGTGAGATACACCAATCTGGACGACCTTCAATCATCGATTGGATACGGTTTTTACCCCAATCCGGTACGAAGCTGATGTCATTTTCAATCGCGTTCAATGCACCTTGGCGTAAACCTTTTGCATCCATGCTGATGAACCATTGCGGTGTTGCACGGAAGATAATCGGTGTTTTATGGCGCCAGCAATGTGGGTAGCTATGTTTGATCACCACATGTGCCCAAAGTTTGCCTGCTTCGGTTAAAGCAGCAATGATTTTTGGATTGGCTTTGTAGATGTGTTCGCCTGCAAAAATTGGCGCAGTCGGTAAATATACACCGTTGCCGCCAACTGGATTGTCGACTTTCAGGTTGTACTGTAAGCCAACTTTATAGTCGTCCACACCATGGCCTGGCGCGGTATGCACAGCACCTGTACCACTGCCGTCTGTGACATGCTCACCCAAAATCACTGGCACTTGGCGTTCAGCAATTAACGGATGTTGTAGTACTAGATTTTCAAGTTTTGCACCAGCAAATTCAGCAATCACTTCTACTGCGTTAAAACCATAACGCTGAGTTGCAGATTCAACCAATGATTTTGCAAGGATGAAGTTTTGCGCTGCTTTGTCTTCGCCAGTTGCTTTCACCAATTGGTATTCAAGCTCAGCGTGTAGAGCAACCGCTTGGTTGGCAGGCATGGTCCAAGGCGTAGTTGTCCAGATCACGATATCTGTAGAATCGCTAACTGTAACACCTAGGCGTGCAGATAAATCAGCTAAATCAACAACGCTAAAACCAACGTCAATCGCATCTGATTTTTTGTCTTCGTATTCCACTTCAGCTTCAGCTAAGGCAGAACCACAGTCCAAACACCAGTTCACAGGTTTAAGACCCGGCTCAATATGGCCTGCTTTGGCAATCTCACCGAGCGAACGAACGATGTCGGCTTCTTGTTTGAAGTTCATGGTGAGGTACGGATTGTCCCAATCACCAAATACGCCCATACGCACGAAGTCTTTCTTTTGTAATTCGACTTGGGTGTAAGCATATTCACGGCATGCTTTACGGAAAGTTGAGGCATCTACTTTCACGCCGACTTTACCGACTTTTTCTTCAACTTTCAGTTCGATTGGAAGACCGTGACAGTCCCAGCCCGGCACATACGGCGCGTCAAAACCGTCCATTACACGGCTTTTGATGATGATGTCTTTCAGGACTTTGTTTACCGCATGGCCTAAGTGGATTTGGCCATTTGCGTATGGAGGGCCGTCATGAAGCACATATTTTTTCTTGCCAATACGCGATGCACGAATCTGCTGATAAATGTTGTCGGCATACCACTCTTCTAACCATTTCGCTTCACGTACTGCGAGATTTGCTTTCATCGCAAATTCAGTACCTGGGAGGTTTAGCGTGGCTTTATAATCCACTGCATTTTCAGGAGTTTGCTTATCGCTCATGCAAGTTGTCTTCCAAATTTATCAGCCCGTTGACTGACGCGTTTTACAATAAATAATCGGGGTTTAAAAGGGGAAATGAGGGTGCTGACCTCGAAACTCAAGGAGTTTTTCGACGTCGTCATCAATTCCGGCTTTCAATGCTTCAAGCGAAGGGTAGTCCTTTTCGCCATGTAAAAAGTTCAAGAACGTCACCCGCATTAACAGGCCATACAGATTAGCAGAAACATCAGGAAAATGTACTTCTAATCGCCATTCAGGATGTTCCTGTTTAATCGCGGGACGCGTACCAACATGCCCTGCACCAAACAGGGCAGAGGGTGCATAACCTGCAACCCCTAATTTGTCAGCATTTTCGTTTTTTACTTTATCTGTTAAAGATTCGGTTTCACAAATGACATCGACTGCATAAATGCCATTTAAACAAGGTTTATGACGGTTTAAACGCACATTAATGGTAGGAAAATTAATGGTGCGACCGATTTGATCGCCATACTGCACACGACCGGTGATGCTATAAGGACGACCTAAAAGTTTTGCGGCATGGGCAAGGTCGCCTGCTTGTAATGTCTGACGAACCAGTGTCGAACTGACACGTTCGCCATCAACTTCGACATTTTGCAGGGCTGTGACTTGGAAGCCGTATTGGCGTAAAAATTCGCTATTGCCTTGGCGGTTTTTGCCAAAGTGATGATCTTCGCCCAAAACTAAACTTTGTGTATTGAGTTTATTTTTTAAAATATCGGCAAATTCTTCGGCGCTGAGATTACGAAAGGCATTGTCAAATTTCGCCACCACAATATAGTCGACGCCTAGTTCAGTTAAATATTCGACTTTTTCACGTAGTGAACTGATTCGAGGCGGTGCATCATAAGCTTTAAAGAATTCAAGCGGTTGTGGCTCAAAAATCATCACAGCTGTTTTTAAGTTTTGTTGCTGTGCTATGTCTTTTAGCTGGCTGACCATCGCTTGATGACCCAAATGTACACCATCAAAATTGCCAATGGTCACGGCAGTTTTGGGGAGTTCTAAGTGGGGCGCTAAAGCATTCAGACGGAGCAGCTTCATGGGCGAATCAATTGTTGAAAATGTTTGAGGGCTATATATTGCCATAATCTTCTGCGTTCGTCTTGTTGTTGTGTTTTTACTCAAGTTTTTTTATGCAGAGATGAATTTACTATCAATAAAATAAATTATAAAAATAAATATTAATCAATTTTTCTTGTTTAATGGTGTGCTTAAACTATAGACATTCCATTTTGATGAGCATCATGCGATGAAAATGCCATTTTATCAACTCCAGCATAAACAAGACTTGATTCGTCATTTCACCCCAAACTGGTTTACGGTGGTGATGGGCACAGGTGTGGTGGCCCTCATTTTACCATCTATAGCGGTGGCGCCGCAGTGGATGTGGTCCTTCGGAGCAGCGCTGTGGCAGATCAGCATCGTGTTGTTCATATTGTTTAGTGGGATGTATCTCAGCCGATGGATCTTGTATCCACAAGAAGCCAAGCAGATTTTCCAGCATCCGGTGATGAGTTTATTTCTTGGGGCAATCCCCATGGCACTGGCAACCCTGATCAATGGCGCATTGAAATTTGGCACCACGCTGTACACTGAGTTTTTGGGCGTAAGCATCATCACATGGGCTGAATATTTATGGTATGTCGATGTGTTGATGGCAATTGCGATTGCATGGTGTGTTCCCTTTCTGATGTTTAGTCGTCAGCAACATGCGCTGCAAGGCATGACCGCAGTATGGTTATTGCCGATAGTGGCTTGCGAGGTGGCTGCCAGTTCAGGTGGTTTATTGTTGGCGCATTTACCTGCACAGGCCCATGCTGTCCATATTTTTCTGGGGAATCTCAGTATTTCCTGCATTTGCCATCTTAAGTATCTTGTTGCTGCGTCTGGCTTTACATCAATTGCCAAGTAAGGAAATGGCGATCAGCAGTTGGTTGGCCTTAGGACCGATTGGGACAGGGGCTTTAGCGCTGTTACTTTTGGGCGAGCAAGCCCCACGTATTTTGACAGCAGTAGACTTGGCAGATTTAGGACAGGTGTTGCTTCAAGGCGGTGTGTTCGCAGCCCTTGTTCTGCTCGGATTTGGTATATGGTGGTTTGGAATCGCTATACTCATCACGCTAAAACATTTACGAGATTTACTCTTTAATCTCGGGTGGTGGGCGATGACATTTCCATTCGGCGTTTTTAGTTTGGCGGTCATCAATTTGGCGGAACATACGCAATTAAATGCTATCCAACAGTGCGGCACCTTTTTTGCAGTTTTGCTCTGTACGCTTTGGTTATTGGTGATGCTGAAAACCATACAAGGGTTTTATCGTGGCAGCTTATTTTTTTCTCCGTGTTTAAAAGCGTATTGTGATGCTCAGAGCACATCTTAAATGATGTCGGGTGAATGTAAATCCGTTGAAGAAAAATATAGCGCGTTGGCTTTGACGGATTTCAACAAACAAATATAGAGCTTCTGCAAGCGTGTGATGCAGTTACGTTATTTTGCTATCCAAGCAAAACATTCATGTATAAAATTTGCGCGTATTTTCGAGAGATCAACTGGCTTCGAGATATAAACTTGCTTGTAGTGTAGGTGCTAGAGCAAGGCATATGGATTAAAACAAAAAAGATAAAAATAAGGATCGAATTATGTGTAATCAAACCCGTTTTTGGGATGATGCCAAAGGATTATTAGAAGAATGGTACGTCGCTTGTACCTCTAAAGAACTCAAAAAAGATCAACCTTTTTCAGCCACCCTGTATGGTAAAAAAATTGTCCTGTTCCGACAAAAAGATGGAAGAGCCGCTGCATTGCTCGATCAATGTGTGCATCGTGGTGTGCCTTTGTCTCAGGGTAAAATGACTGATGGCTGCGTGACATGTCCATATCATGGTTGGTCGTATCAGGGTGATGGCCATGTGGCGCATATTCCCAGTGTCAATGGACAATTTTTTCCAGAAAAACCGCATCCCTTTAAACAGCGTAGTTTTGATGTGTGTGAGCAAGATGGGGTGGTATGGATTTATCTCGGTGAAAAGCCAAAACAAGAACGCCCAGAAATATTTAAATTACCATTTTATGATCAAGCCGGTTGGGTCAGCTATTACATGGTCGGCAGTTATGATGGCGAGATGGGCGCTGTTGCACAGAATATTATGGATGTGACTCATACCATATTTGTGCATGAAGGCTGGTTTCGTTCAGAGTCCGGAAAAGCCGTGGATGCCACCATAGATGTCGGGCCGCGCAAAGTAGTCGTTGACTATCATGACCATGATGCAGATGTTGGCATGATGCCATGGCTGACCAATCCGCATGGTGCTGAACAGGTTCACCGCGACAGTTTTATCGCACCGAATATTACCTTGGTGGAGTACCATTGGGGAGAGCCGTCGGGCATGGTGTTTAATAGTCTGATTAGCCCTGTGGGGCCATTTGAGTCAAGGGTTTATACCTGTGTTAGCTATAAATTTCCCATTCCAAAATTGTTGTCTAAGGCATTGATGCCGGCTGTGAATGCCTATACTTGGGTGGTCAACAAACAAGACATTAAAATTTTGTCAGCGCGAAGAGCTGGCATCGAGCATATGCCGATGACCCATTCGCATAGTGTGAGAGGGGATATGGCACATATTGCCTTAGAGAAGATTTTAGATGCCTTACGTCATGACCAACAATTGGCACCGTCATTTATTGGCAAACGTCCGATGCAATTTCAAATTTGATAGCATTGAAATCTGCGTGAGGAATTTATTTTTCTGAGCAATGTGATTTTTGAAGATGATTTTTTCTGCGCACGTGCAAATGTATGCTATATGAAGGCATCAATTTGAGGAGACCGCTATGCGTCAGCAAATCGCTTTAATTATGGCACTGCCGAGTGAATCTAAAGGCTTATTTGAAGCTGCAGGCATTGAAGTGCATTACAGTGGTATTGGTAAAGTCAATGCCGCATTTAAAGCCTTTGATGTGATTCAAAAAACCGGATGTCATACTTTGCTGAATTTGGGCACTGCGGGAAGTTCACATTTTGATGCACATGCTTTGGTTGAAGTAGCTCAATTTGTACAACGGGATATGGATGTATCGCCTTTGGGTTTTGATGTGGGGGTGACGCCGATGGATACCGATCATCCTGCTGAAATTCAGCCAGAGAGCATGTTTAGCCATTTGCCTAAAGGAATTTGTGGTACAGGCGACAGCTTTGAAACTGGGCTGCCGAAAGTACCGTGTAATCTTGTCGATATGGAAGGCTACGCAATCGCTAAAGTATGTAAAAAACTGGGTGTTCGCTTTGTATCGGTAAAATATATTACCGATGGTGCGAATGACACAGCGCATCTGGATTGGGAAGAAAATTTATTATTCGGCGCAAAGAAATTATTGAAATTATATCAAACAGTCAAATAAGGCATTTAGCTAATTTCGGTCGGCGACCATAGAATGCTATGGTCGTATGCCAATTCGACCCAATTCAATTTACTTTTCTGGGCGTGGAATTACACCGTAAAGCATCATATGAACGGTATGTTGAATAATCCGTTGTTGCATACTGCGATTACGTAAGGTTTTTCCAGTGACCATTTCCATTTGGGTTGCAAAGTCAGCATAGTTTTGCGTAATTGCCCAAATGTTCAGAATTAAAAGTTCTGGATCAATATCTTTTGAAATTTTACCTTGCTCTTGCCAGTTGCTGATGACTTTGGCTTTGCGTTTAACTAATTTTTTTAGTGGGCCTTTTAAAATTTCAAGAATGTGTGGTGCGCCCTGAATGACTTCAAGTGCGAACAAACGTGAGGCTTTCGGTTGCGTACGAGATACTTCAATTTTCTGCAATAGATAATTGGTGATCGCTTCTTCAGGCTCAAGGTCTGCTTCCAACATTTGTAGCGGAGCAAGCCACTTTTGTAGAACCGTTGTCAGAACTTCAACATAAAGCGCTTCTTTATTTTCATAGTAATAGAAAATATTCGATTTATGCATTTCTGCAATCTGTGCGATCTCATCCAAGCTGGCGCCATTGAAGCCATACAGGGAAAAGACATCCAGTGCTGCATTAAGCAACTGGTGGCGTTTCTGGGTACTCTTTTTTTGTTCCATTAGCTCTTTTAAGAAAATGAAAAGGGAATATTGAATTGTACGGCAAATCAACAGATTTGTGCACAATCATCGTTTCTAATTTTATGAATTTTGGCAGTTTATTCTGTTCAACGGTCAAATAAATACGACGAATACCATAATATTTCAAATAATCATTTTAGGGTGAAATTTAAATAAATCATTATTTTTAGTCATGGATTTATATGATTTATCGTAATTTTTGTGATGTATTTGTCAACAGGCGATAAATCTCCCCTCAATGCTAAATATGGTTTTGTTGCGATATTGTTCTTGAATAGGACAGGAAGTCACACGGTTTAAGTGATGATTTCCTGCACAAGTACAGCTTAAGTGGCCAAGACCGCTTGTAAGACTTGTTGTTCAAGTTCAGTAAATTCAATGCCTTTTTTTCGTGGACGGGTCAAATCGACACTAAATTCTTTGGCAATATGGCCTTTATCAAGCAAGATTATACGGTCTGCCAACTGTACGGCTTCACTCACATCATGCGTGACCAAAATCGCGGTAAACCCTTGTTCAGTCCAGAGTTTTTCAATCAAATTCTGCATATCTAAACGTGTTAAGGCATCGAGCGCACCCAGTGGTTCATCTAGCAGCAAAATGCGTGGTTTATGTGACAAAGCACGTGCCAGTGCAGTACGTTGACGTTGCCCCCCTGATAGCTGTGTTGGCCAAAGCCCCGCTTTGTCTTTTAAACCAACTTTCTCGAGGAGTGCTGTGGCATTGGCATGTTGGTCTTTGCTTAAACCAAGTTGTACATTTTTCTCAATGCTACGCCAAGGCAGAAGGCGAGGGTCTTGGAACATCACACGAATATCATCACTGGTGATGCCTTCACGAATATGACGTGCAGACTTAAATTTAATTTCGCCATAACTCGGTTTTTCTAAGTCGGCGATGAGGCGAAGCAGGGTACTTTTACCACAGCCACTACGACCGACAATTGCCAAGAATTCACCGGGTTGAATATGCAGGTCAAGGTCCTCAAGGACTTTAACATCGCCATAAAATTTGTGTAGTTGTTCAATCAGGATCTCTGCGCCCAACACCGCATGGGGGGTGATATCCTCGACTGAAGAACGCTGAGGTTGGGTTGAGTCGTCTGCATGACGGCTTATGCTTAAATCGGTCATCACATGCTCCTTATTTTTGGTAACCCGAGTGCCAACGGAGTAAATATTTTTCTAAGGCAACAGCCAGTACATCGGCTAATTTACCGAGTAGGGCATACAATAAAATCCCGACCAAGACGATATCGGTTTGTAGAAATTCGCGTGCATTCATGGTCATATAACCGATGCCGGCTTGTGCAGAAATGGTTTCTGCCACAATCAACAAAACCCAAATGAGCCCGAGTGAAAAACGCAGACCAACCAAAATAGACGGCATCGCCCCCGGTAGAATGATTTCTTTATACAGTTGCCAGCCACTCAAACCGTAGCTTTTGCCCATTTCAATCAGTTGAGGGTCTACAGAACGAATACCATGATAGGTATTGATATAAATGGGAAAGAATACGCCAATAGCGACTAAAAAAAGTTTGGCCGATTCATCGATCCCAAACCATAAAATCACCAAGGGAATCAGGGCAAGAGCAGGAATGTTACGGATCATTTGCAGCGTGGTATCGAGTAGCGTCGATGCTGTTTTGGATGAACCATTCAGCAGCCCTAAAAAAAGACCTAAACCACCGCCGACTAGAAGTCCAACCAAAGCACGACCTGCACTGATTTGAACATGCTTCCACAGTTCACCACTGATCAGTAAGTTCCAAAAGGCCACCACCACCGCACTTGGCGCAGGCAAAATACGACTTTCTAACAGCCCTGTAACAGAGGCAATTTGCCAAACAATAATTAATGCAATAGGAAACAACCAAGGCAGCAAACGCTGCCCGAGTTGTGTTCCACGTGAAACCTTCGGTGCTTTGAAGGTTTCAACAGAAACAGTTTTGGACATTAGGCCGGCTCCTGAATCTTTTCAGCTTTTTTATTTTCATCTGGTGTGTAATTGTTCGCGACAATCTCACCAAATGGGCCGGTTAAGTTAGGTTGAACCAATTTCTGACGTGTTTCCAATGGCAGTAATGGGAACACTAATTCTGCAAAACGGATAGACTCTTCAAGGTGTGGGTAACCAGAGAAAATAAAGGTGCTAATCCCGAGATCGGCATATTCTTGGATACGTGCGGCGACAGTTTCAGGATCACCAACGAGTGCCGTACCTGCACCACCACGAACCAATCCAACACCGGCCCATAAGTTTGGCGATACTTCTAATTTGCTACGGTCGCCATTGTGCAGTTCAGCCATACGGCGTTGACCAACAGAGTCCATGGTTTTGAACTTGGCTTGCGCGGCTGCAATGGTGGCATCGTCGACATATTGGATCAGCTCTTCAGCTGCTTTCCATGCCTCTTCATTGGTTTCGCGCACAATGACATGTAAACGAATGCCATAATTCAGTTCACGTCCTTTGGCTTTGGCTTTTTCACGCACCACTGCAATTTTTTCTTTTACCGCTGCAGGTGGCTCACCCCAAGTTAAATAGGTGTCAACTTGATCCGTTGCCAGTTCAACAGCAGCCTCTGAAGAACCGCCAAACCATAGTGGTGGATACGGTTTTTGTACCGGTGGATAAAGTAATTTGGCGTCGTCCACACTCAGACGTTCGCCATGGAAGGTATAGCTTTCACCGGTATGTGAACGGGTTAAAATTTCACGCCAAATCGTGGTGTATTCAGCAGCTGTTTGGTAACGCGTTGCGTGATCTTCATAGACACCATCACCCTTGAGTTCCTGCTCATCACCGCCTGTAACTAAGTTCAGTAAGATACGGCCGCCAGATAAACGGTCAAAAGTTGCAGCCATACGTGCAGTTAGTGCAGGCGTTGTCACCCCCGGACGTAGCGCCACTAGAAATTTTAAATTTTTAGTGGCATCAATCAAGCTTGCAGCTGTAAGCCATGGATCTTCACATGAACGACCTGTTGGAATCAGAACGCCTTCATAGCCAAGATTATCCACCGCTACTGCAATTTGCTTCATGTAGGCGTGATCGACTTGGCGTGCACCTTTACTTGTTCCTAAGTAGCGACTGTCACCGTGGGTAGGGATAAACCAGAAAATTTTCATGTTCAGTTCCTTGTATTTTTGATGGCTCGGGTATCAATGTGATGAAGGTGTCCAAACTTGCTTTTGGACTTGAATGTTGTTTGGAATCAGTTGGACTTGTTTAAATAAGTCCGCAATATTTTGCTGTGCTTGAATGACCTCAGGTGTCAGCGGGCGCACAGGAGATGGTTTAGATCGGCGAGAAAAGGCTTGCGCAGCAATATTCTTTTGCAGCCCAGTGCTGTTTTGATAAATCTCTAAAGCCACATTTTGGTTCTTCACAATCCACTGATCGGAAGCATCTAGGGCCTTTAAAAATTTAGCTGGGGCATTAGGGTGCGCTTGAACGACTTTTGGATTTGCCACATAAAATGAATAGGTCTTTGGAAAATCACCGGATTGAATCAGCACTTTAGCCTGAGCATCCAACTCCGCAGCAGATAAAAACGGGTCCCAAATGGCCCATGCATCAATTGATTTTTTATCAAATGCGGCACGTGCATCTGCTGGTGGAATCCAAATCGGTTGAATGTCATTCCAAGTCAAACCGGCTTTTTCTAAAGTTTTGGCTAATAACTCATGCGCACTCGAGCCTTTTTGTACAGCAACGCGTTTGCCACGTAATTCTTGAATGGTTTTGATTGAGCTATCAGCTGGAATCACGACAGCGAGCGACTGTTCAGGCACCACTTCATAGCCAATATAATTGAGGTCTTTATTGGCAGCTTGGGCAAAAATAGGCGGGGTGTTGCCGACATAGCCATAATCCACCGCACCAACCGCAAGAGCTTCTAACATTTGTGGGCCAGCAGGGAATTCCTTCCACTCAATGTGAGCGCCGGGAAATTGTTGTTCAAAGAGCTTTTGTTCACGGGCAACTAGCAAATTTAAGGCTGATTTTTGAAAACCAATAACCAAGGTTTTTACGGCTGTTTCAGCTGGTTTTTCACCATCCTGCTGTGCTGTTTCTTGTTTTTGGCAGGCACTGAGTCCAAGGCCCAAAGTGGCTAAAGTCAGTATGGAAAATGTTCTTAGAATACGCATGGCATCGCCCTTATGCTGTGGTCGCCTTATTTGATAATGGCCGACTCAATATTTAATTTATTGGGAATTAATTTTTCGTTATAAAACGCATCAGCGACTTGCTGCTGCTCCTGCACCACTTGTGCAGTAATCGGCGTCACTTGATTGCCTAAGCGTGAAATAGATGTTTTAAGTACATCCAGACCTAAGCCAGTTTTGCCTTCGAGTAACTTGGCCGCTTCGTCTTGATTTTTTGAGACCCATTGCGTGGTCAAATTCAACTCATTCACCACAGCTTGCAGCACTTTTGGATTTTCCTGAGCAAATTTACGATCGGCCAAATAGAACTGGTAGTTCTTCACCAAGTTTTCGCCATTGGCAATGCTGCGAGCATTAAGTTGATGCTCAGCAGCAGAAAGGAACGGGTCCCAAATTACCCATGCATCAACGGCACCTTTTTCAAAAGCAGCACGTGCGTCGGCAGGTGGTAAATACACGACATTGATGTCGCTAAATTTAAGCTGATTGGCTTCCAACAGCTTGAGCAACAGGTAATGCACGTTTGAGCCTTTGTTTAAGGCCACACGTTTACCTTTTAAGTCCTGAATACTGTGAATAGCCGAATCTTTTTGCACAATTAACGCTTCAGCTTTTGGAACTGCAGGTTGGTTGGCAATGTAAACCAAATCGGTTTGAGCGGCTTGAGCAAAGATAGGCGGTGCTTCACCGACTTCACCAAATGACACGCTGCCCACATTGAGCCCTTCAAGCAGCTGTGGACCCGCAGGAAATTCCACCCATTTGATATTTACACCTTGGCTTTTTAAGGCTGTTTCTAAGGTTCCGCGTTCTTTTAAAATTGGCAATAAGCCATATTTTTGGAAGCCAATATTTAAGGTGACATTTTCATCAGCCTCTTTTTTGCCACAGCCCGACATCATCATGGCACCCACAACCGCTGTAGACAGTACAAATGTTTTTGTCCAAAGTTTTACTTTGTGAGTACGCATGTGTTGCTCCTATAAAGGTCTAAATTTGCAGAACTGTTGATTTATGAACACATAAGCTAAAGAGTTTTCTTTTTCGAAAAAAATAAGAAAACTTAAATTTAAAATCAGGAAAAAAGATAAATAAAAATCAGCAAAACTTATGAAAAATTATGATTTTAGAAAAACATATAATGTGTCAAAGTATTATTTTAAGTTATTGAAATTATTTATTTATTTGGGTTATTTAAATGGCAGATATGGTTATTCTGTGGCTTGCAAAGTGATTTGAGGGGGATAGCCAAGGGATTAGGCATAACCTTATGCAAAATAATGCTATTCAGCGCATAAAAAAAGCCACTTTAAAGTGACTTTTTACAAACCAATGAGTTTCTTTGGTAGTTGTATAAGGCCTGACGGGCATTCGGTAAGTCATCGACACTGACTTGTTCAAAACCTTGTTCAAGGAACCAATGCGCTGTCCGTGTGGTCAAAATAAACAATTGTTCAATACCTAAATCTCGCGCTTTTTCTTCTAAATAATGCAAAATTTGGCTACCGCGATTTGATTTTCGATACCCCGGATGCACAGCTACGCACGCGATTTCAGCAGAGCGTTTTTCATTCCCTGTGACAGGAATCGGGTATAACGCAGCGCAGGCCAAAATCGTACCGTCACGTTCAATCACTGCAAATTGTCCAATTTCATTTTCCAGACGTTCGCGTGAGCGATAAACCAAGATGCCTTCTTGTTCGAGAGGGCGTAAGAGATTGATTAAGCCACCCACATCTTGAATATCGGCAGTACGCACTTCTTCATAATGCGCATCGGTGATCATGGTGCCAGAACCGTCACGTGTGAACAATTCTTCGATCAATGCGCCATCATAGGCATATGAAATAAGATGAACACGGTGTACGCCTTGTAACGAGGCATCTTTAGCAACGCTTAAATGCAGGGCAATATCGGGATTAGAATCTTGATATTGCAAAATATGCTGATCAAGTTGATGAGGTGTAATTTCGCGTTGTAGCTGCCCATGTTCATTGTGCAAACCATGTTGTTTGCCCAAGAAAATCAACTTATCCGCTTTTAAACTGATCGCGGTTTTGGTCGCAACTTCTTCAGCCAATAAATTAAACACTTCACCTGTCGTGGAATAACCTGTTGGCCCAAGCACCACAATATTTTGGCTCTCTAAATGACGTTGAATCGCATCGATATCGACGGAACGAACTTCACCAGACAGTTGAAAATCGATACCGTCACGAATGCCATACGGTTTTGCCGTGACCAAATTGCCTGAGACCACATCAATACGCGCGCCGTACATCGGTGAGTTGGCTAAACCCATAGACAGGAGGGCTTCAATTTGCAGACGAATGGAACCGACGGCATTCATCACCGCAGGTAAGGATTCGCGAGTGGTGATGCGACGGTGATGATGAAATGGTGTCTTGATGCCGCTGCTTTGTAAATTATGATTGATTTGCGGACGAGCACCATGCACCAAAATTAGACGAATACCAAGTGAGTGTAATAAGGCAATATCATGAATAATGTGTTGAAAATTTTCATGTTGCAGCGCTTCACCATCAAACATGATGACAAAGGTTTTGTTACGATGCGCATTAATATAGGGTGCAGAATGACGGAACCAATGCACATACTGTAAGGTTGTGCTGGAAGATGGTTCAGTGATATTCGTTTGCATGCCTATGCCTGTTTATTCGCTTTGGTATGGATGATTCTAAACAAAAACATATGACAGCGGAAAGCAAATTTGACATCCTCACCCCCTTAAACGAGGGTGATTCCTACAGCTAGACGCTTATGCCCAAGCGCAAGAATGTTTAGAGCTGAGTTTATATCTCGATCATGAGCTGTACCACAGCTCATGCACTCCCATTCTCTTATTCCAAGATCTGTCTTACCTTTTGGACTACTTGAGGTGATCTCACCGCAGCACGAACAGATTTGGGTGGTATAGGCTTCTTGGACTTCTTCAAACAATACGCCTGCGTTCTCGCATTTATACTTGAGCATTGTTTTTAGTGCAGAAAATCCTGTATCCAAAATAGATTTTGCCATTTTGGTTTTTACTAATTTTTTAGCACTCAAGTCACCTACAATAATCAATGCATTTTCATTCACAAGCTTGGTGCTTGCTTTATGCAAATGATCTTTTCGACTATTTGCAATCTTGGCGTGTAATGCACGAACACGCTTCTTATTCCTGGCTCTCTGAGCAATACCTAATTTCTGCTCATATTTTCGATAGAATTTTGGATTTGAAATTACTGTGCCATCAGAACAGGTGGCAATATCTTTTAAGCCTAGATCAATACCAATCGCTTTGGTTGCTGTCGATTTATCTTGCTTAGGCGATTCAACAACAAGACATACATACCAACGCCCACGGCTATCCTCTACAAATGAACCTGTTTTTAACGTGTATTTGCTTAAACCGTAGCTATCCCAAAACTTAAATTGGTGTTTTCCATACTGGACATATCCATTGGTATATTTGACAGCCACCTTTTTAAAGGGAACCCATCCCAAAGAGCGCCTTGCTGATTTTTTATTGCTGACACGCCATTTCAGCTTTGCCTTTTTAAATTGCTTTCTTCGGGTGACTAATTCTTCAGTTACAGCCTGAATGGTTTGACTATGTAAATTACATTCTTTGGATGTGCCTTTCGTATATTTGGCAATATCAAAAGCAGAGAGAAATTCACCTTTCCGCTTCAAATGCCTAAACCCTAAATCATTGACATAATTCCAGACGAAGTTCACTTCTGATGCTAGTTGGTCTAACACCTTGCAATGTTTGTCTTTTATACGTAATTTAAGGGTTTTCATGTACTTATATTAACAATCAAAACTCAAGGAAAATAGTCCTTAGTTAAATCAAACGACACTTCATGTCGTGTCGCTTATATCTCTGACCTGAAGGACAGAGTTTTACCCTCCATTTGATAAAAAAACACCTGAACAGTGTTCAGGTGTTGGGAAAGGGACTTAAGAGATCGTCGAATGATTAGCCATTCTTAATGCGAATGATGCGATCGGTACGATCATTGACTAGCACGTAGTCACCATTGATTTTGTACCATTGTTGATAACGACCGGTGTTCGGTAAGCGGCGCGCTTCACGGTCACTCACTTTGTAGCGGCTTGAATCGAAATAACGAGGAAAGCTTTGACCAACACGCCAATCGCGGCTTGGATTTACACGACGAAAGTCATTACGGTCGTAGCGATTATTGTCATAACGGTTGTTGTTATTCCAATTACTCGGACGGTGATCTTTGTCCCAACGGTTGTCTTGATGTTGGTATGACGGATGGTAACGGCGGTCATCTTGACGATGGTCTGGCGCAGCAATGGCTGCTGTTGTTGCCATCAAAGCCGATACTGAAAGAACTAAAGTCGATACGATTTTGTTCATGGGACACCTCTATACATTTCTAATCTGTTTTTCGATGATTCAAAATTAGCGAGAAAGTTCAGAGAAAGCGTGGGGGCAATATAGTTGAATTGTGAAATGTATGGAGGAAATTTGAAGGCGTGTAAATGATCTGAACGCTAGGCAGCATCAGCTTTTGCGGTTAAACATTAAAAAAAACTCATAAAAAAAGCCCAGAGTTGATCTGGACTTTAAAAATATGGCGAAATTAAATTCAAAACGGCTTACATACCTAAAATTTTCAGAATACTGTTACTATCTGAGTTGACCAATATGTAGTCATTATTGATTTTATACCATTGCTGATTACGCGATGGTTTAGGTAAGTTATGGTCTTTATAATCGACTTTATAACCATTACCACGATAATGCTGTGGCATCACATAGCCCGTTTGCCATTTATGTTGTTGCAAACGTTTGACTCCACGTTGTTCACGCATACGGCGTCGATCTTCAAGATCGTCATCGTCCTGATAACCACGGAAATCATGATCTTTTTTCATTTGACCATATGCATTGCCGCGTGGGCCATCAAAGCCACGTTCATCGTTCTTGAAGTGAGGCGCTGCAGACGTGATGCTGCTTGCTATTAAAGCACTGAAAGAAATAGCCAAAATTGGCAAAATCTTTTTCATGTTCAACCCTCATGAGTAATTTATCTTCAATATCACTACTGTACGCATTAAATGCAGAGAAACTGTGAAGAAAGATGAATATTTCTTTAAATAAAACGAAGAGATTGCGGATATTATGCGATAAATTTCGCGCTGAGAACAATCTTTCCATCTTGGAAGAGATGGTCCGATAATGCGCGCTTTTTATCCTTGCAATTCAGCTTTGATTAAATTTGAGGTCTATTGTAAGCACGATCAAAACAGCCCATCAAGTCTTGACAGGCAAATGAGGGGAGAGATGAAAGACTGAAAATGTTGAGTAACTTCGGGTTTCAGTACCACTGCTCGTTTAGGCATTGGAGTGAATAAATTGCTTGAGCCACAGATTCAGCTTGCTCGGCATCGTCCATTGCAGAGATCAAATTTTCAGTCAGTTGTAAGTTTTCAATTGAACGAATGGTTTCAATTTTGCGTGTTTGATCAGCCATTTGGGTCTCCTTGCCGTCGGTCTATGTCATGGCAAGCAGTCTATGCTTTTATACTTAATTTGAAAAACCGAATATTATTATAAAAATAATTTAAAAATACGATCAATGGAAAGTTGGGTAATGAAGCTGTCTATTGATCAAAGCTTGTTGAATTTCAAATGCTAATCTAAGGGTTTAAAAAAAGGGCATCAAATGGCCCTTTTTAAACATGAATTTTTCACTTGGAACACACTTAGTATGCGTATTTCAGGTCAGTATAATCCGTTAATGATTTTTGAATATGAGCTTGAATAAATTCATTAATATCTTCAGGTGTCATTGCTGCACCTTGTTTGGTAATCACATGCTCAAACGGTGCTTGATCTTGCGCAATGATGCGATAAACAAAGTTAGTGATCACTTGAAAGCCTGCTTCTTGCTTTTGAATGCAAGTGACATAGAAATAGGCATGCTCAAAGTTTAAGTCAGTATGCGAAAAAATAAATTGTTCAAATAATTTTGCATTTTGACCGACATCTAAGCCTTTTAAATCGTCCACGATACTCGGGTCGAATTTCATGCCATATTTTGCTGAAATCGGTTGACCATCGACCAGTAGGTTAACCATGCCATCCTCAGTTGGAGTCACTGTAATATTGCTAAAGTCAGACATGTATCAATCCAATGTTTTTAAAGAATGCCCCAAGTATCGGCAAATTTGCTAAAAACTCAAGTCGACTTTCGCGTGGTCACTGCAAAATCATTCGGTTAATGATGCGTTGTAAAGATTCAAGACATAAAAAAAGGAAGCGCGATCTTCCTTTTTAAATTGGGTTTTCACCCTATTCATCTTGGGCATCTATGCTGGCACCGGTTAAATGCAAGCTGTCGTCACCCATTAAATATAAATATGCAGGCATGATGCTTTCAGGCGTAGGCAAAGTTTTTGGATCTTCGTCTGGATAAGCTTTTGCACGCATGGCAGTACGTGTCGCACCGGGGTTAATACAGTTAAAACGAATATTGGGATGCTCATTTTCTTTGGCGAACAATGTACTCACGGCTTCAATGGCAATTTTTGAGACTGAGTATGCGCCCCAACGTTCACGGGCTTCACGTCCCACACCTGAACTGGCAAAGACCACTGAGGCATGCTCAGATTTTTGCAGTAGGGGCATCAGCTCTTGAGTCAGTACAAAGGGCGCACGAAGGTTCACCGCCATGACATCATCCCAAACATCCACAGGATAATGTTCTAGTTCAGTTCGCTCACCCAAAATCCCTGCATTATGCAAAATGCCGTCTAGGCGACCAAATTGCTTTTCTAAGGTATCGACCAACAGCTCATAATCACGAGGAGAGGCACTAGACAGTTGTAGCGGTAAAATCGCCGGTTGGGGGGCACCCAAGCCTTCAATTTCATCGTAAATCACTTCTAGTTTATTCAGTGTGCGTCCATGTAAGACCACGGTTGCGCCATGTAAGGCATAACTGAGGGCAGCCGCACGGCCAATACCATCGCCCGCACCTGTAATCAGGATAATGCGATCTTTGAGCAGATCGGGGCGAGGTTGATATTCTGAATATTTCATCCGTACCTCCTCGTTTTATTGTGTTGTGTTCTATCGTTATAAAGTCGCTGTGTTGAGCGTTTTCGGTTTGATGACCAAATCATGAATGACTTCATGCAGGTCAGCAACAGTCTTCACTATACAATCTGCATGCCAAGCTGTTAAGTCATCTTTGTGTTGTAAAGGTAAATAGCCATAAGCCGCAAGAATTGTGTACATCTGCGCATTACGACCTGCATCGATATCACGTGGATGATCACCGACATAGATACAATCTTGAGCATCTAGATGAATGTGCTTGGCGGCTAAATACATCGGCTCTGGGTCTGGCTTGGTTTTACTGACATCATCTGGGCAAACCAATACCGAGCAGCGCTCAGTTAAATTCAGCGCTTTGAGCAACGCTTCACTGAGTGAGCGCGGTTTATTGGTGACGATACCCCACGGAATTTGATGCTGTTCCAGTTCATCGAGTAGCGGATACATGCCTTCAAAAAGGTCTGTATCGACGGCTATATCAGCACCATACAGATCTAAAAAGCGTTGACGATGTGCCAGAAAGACAGGATCTTCAACGTCTAACTCTGGATAGACCAGTTTGACCATGGCACGCGCGCCTTCAGATACTTGTACACGAATGTCGTCAGCACTGACCACCGCAATGCCTTTGTCACGGCACATGTCTTGAATAATACGAATAAAATCAGCCGCGGTATCAATCAGTGTACCGTCAAGATCAAAGAGTACAGCTTTCATTAGGCTTCTTTCACCGTATGAACCATGTAGTTCACATCCACATTCGGTGCGAGCCAATAGCGTTTGGTGATCGGGTTATAATGTAAACCTGTCATATCTTTGAGTTTTAACTCGGCTTGACGAATATCATGAGCTAATTCTGAAGGTTTAATAAACTTGGAATAATCATGAGTGCCTTTCGCCAACATGCGTAAAACATATTCCGCACCAATAATCGCAAACAAATAGGCTTTAGGATTACGGTTAATGGTCGAGAAGAACACATGACCACCCGGTTTTACCAGCTTTTGACAGGCTAAAATGATCGAAGCTGGATCGGGTACGTGTTCGAGCATTTCCATACAGGTGACGACGTCATATTGACCTGCTTGCTCTTCTGCCAATTGCTCTACAGGTACTTGGCGATATTCAATATTTTGTACATTTTCTTGTTCGGCATGTAAGCGTGCAACATTCAACGGCGCTTCGCCCATGTCGATACCCAATACTTGCGCACCGCGACGTGCCATGCTTTCAGCTAAAATACCGCCGCCACAGCCCACATCTAATACTTTCTTGCCAGTGATACCATTTGAATGCTCATCAATCCAGTTCAAACGCAGGGGATTAATCATGTGCAAAGGGCGGAACTCAGAATGCTGATCCCACCATATGGCTGCGAAAGCTTCAAATTTGGCAATTTCTTGTGGATCAACATTCAATTGCGACATCGGTTGCACCTCAATCAAGTCTTTATATTTTAGAAAAAAGTTTATGGGAGTTAGTGTAGCGCGTCCTGAAAAAAAAGCGATAAAAGCCTTAAAAAAGTTCACAGAATGAAAACGAAATCGACAGATTTGATTTATAGTGTTGCCATAAACTAATCATAATGATTTTGAGGACGATAAGTTCAATGAAAAAATTCCTTTTAGGCACGATTACAACAGCTATTTTGGCTTTTTCTGGCAGTGCGATGGCAGCGCAATTTGTCGCGGGGACTGATTACACAGTTATTCCAAAACCGATTAAAGTCGAACGTCCGGGTAAAATCGAAGTCCGTGAGTTCTTTTGGTATGGCTGCCCACATTGTTTTACATTAGAACCGCATATGCAAACGTGGTTAAAGCAATTGCCTAAAGATGTACGTTTTGTCCGTACACCTGCAGCAATGAATCCACTTTGGGAACAAGGCGCGCGTGCTTACTATGCATCGGAAGCACTGGGTGTTCGTCAAAAAGCACATTTACAATTGTTCCATGACATTCATGTGGGTCAGAAAAATATCTTAGAACAAGGCGCATTTGCGAAGTTCTACACCCGTTATGGTGTTCCTGAAGCGAAATTTAACAGCACATTTAAATCATTTGCTGTGTCTTCAAAAATTGCTCAAGCGAAAAACTTAGCAGCTCAATATCAATTGAGCGGCGTGCCTGCGATTACCGTCAATGGTAAATACATCGTACAAGGTGAAGATGCCCGTACCGTTGAAATCGTGAAATTCCTTGTTGATAAAGAACGTAAAGCGAAATAACAGTGTTTTGAAAAAGCCGCACTCGATGCGGCTTTTTTTATGCAGGCATATTTTGCGTTTTAGGTCGATAAATTTTGTGGATCAGCGATTTGAGCCAAAGATCGATCCCAATGCAAAATGCCACGAAATAAGAGCTGAACTTGAGTCTGAGCTTGGCGGCGAAATTGTTGTAGCGCATCCGTACGTTGTGGAAGCTCAACATGTCGATGTAAGTCAATCCACTGCATTGCCCAACTTAAGGCCAATTCAAACAAAATTTGTCCCAATACTTTGAGGTCTTGTTCGGATTGAATGTGTTGAGTCGCTTCAACTTGAGCCAGTGCATGGGCCAAATCAGTACTGAGAAAATTAAATTCACGTGTAATGGCTTGTCTTAAGGAAGCTGAACCACCCCAACGCTCTGCAATGAGAAACATCCATGCCTCAGGAAATTGCTCAACGGCATGAAATAAATAATCCAGACTCTGTCGTGTACGTGCATCGGGTGCTTGAAAGCATTGCTGACTCAGTTGATTGAGTACATTGCGAAGGTGCAGGGCCATTTGGTCGACTAGTTCCAAACCGAGCTCATCCATGTCCTGAAAATGGCGATAAAACGCAGCAGGAACCAAGCCGACATGACGGGAAATTTCGCGTAAGCTCAGACTGCTAAAAGAACGGCCTGTGGTACTCAATGCAAGCGCTGCATCAAGGATAGCTTTACGACTTTGTTGCTTACGTTCTTCCCGTATCGACATGCAATTCGTCCTGAATTTTGCGTGGCTTCAGTCTAACAAATTTCCTGATGTCGTACGATGGGCCTATCAAAACTTGGATGAATGGATTTTGTAAATGCACACGAATGCGTCCCGAATCTGGCTGTACCTTCTGTTATAATGTGCCGCAATCAATTTTGTCAGATTAAGGACTCATTATGCGTATCGACCAACGAGCATTAGATCAATTACGTGAAGTAAAAATTACCCGTAACTACACACGTTATGCGGAAGGTTCTGTATTGGTTGAATTTGGTCATACAAAAGTTCTTTGTACTGCAAGTGTCGACAACTCAGTGCCGCGTTTCCTTAAAGGAAAAGGTCAGGGTTGGGTGACTGCTGAATATGGCATGTTACCTCGTTCAACACATACACGTACTGACCGTGAAGCGGCACGTGGTAAACAAAGCGGTCGTACTCAAGAAATTCAACGTCTGATTGGTCGTAGCTTACGTGCGATGGTCGATTTGAAAAAATTGGGTGAAAATACCATCAGCATCGACTGTGATGTGATTCAGGCAGATGGCGGTACACGTACAGCATCAATCACAGGTGCAGCAGTTGCCTTGGTCGATGCAATGAATGTCTTGCTTGAAAATAAAAAAATTAAACAAGATCCATTAAAAGGTTTAGTTGCTGCGATTTCTGTAGGGATGTATCAAGACGAAGCATTACTTGATCTTTGCTATGAAGAAGATTCAAGCTGCCAAACAGACATGAACGTAGTGATGACACAAGCTGGTGAGTTCATTGAACTTCAAGGTACAGCAGAAGACAAACCATTTACACGTACACAGTGTAATGAAATGCTTGAACTGGCTGAAAAAGGCATTCAAGAATTGATCAAAAAACAACAAGAAGCTTTAGGCTGGTAAGTTGTTTGATTCAGTTCAAACTGAATAAAGAACGCATCTTCGGATGCGTTCTTTTATGCGTTGAATATAGAAAATCCAACACGAATCGGCTATTCAGTAGCGTGTCTTTGACTCAAATTAATAGGATCAGGATGCTTTGAAGGACTAAATATGAAAAATTGGATGATGTATTTTTCTTTGTTCAGCGTATTGTTGATCAGTGGTTGTGATTTTTTTGGGAATCAGGATCAAGAGCGTGAAGGTGGTCGTTTTTCTGAACAAAGTGAAAACTCAAAAGATCAGGACGATGATCAAGATGAGCGCGAGCAGCATGAAGACGATGCGGCGCATGAAAAGGACTCTGAACATGAAGATCAACGAGGTGCAAAACAACAGCAAGATGATGATTAAGTCATGCTAGAGGTTAAGCATCAAAAAGGGTGCAATAGCACCCTTTATTTATGTTTAGAGTAAGTCTAGAGCGTTAGGCATTAAAGCGCATCGATAAATCAATCGCTGTGACATCTTTGGTGAGCACACCCATCGAAATATAATCGACCCCTGTCGTTGCCACTTCACGTAAGTTTGCAATAGTGATATTGCCTGACGCTTCAAGTTTGCAGCGACCATTGACGTGTTTAACGGCATCAATCATTTGTTGCTGACTAAAGTTATCCAACATCACAATATCCGCACCTGCTTCCAATGCTTGGTTGAGTTCATCCCAAGTTTCGACTTCAACTTCCACAGGTTTACCCGGTGCAATCTGGTGTGCTTTGGCAATCGCTTGTTGGATGCCACCTGCTGCCATGATGTGATTTTCTTTAATTAAAAACGCATCAAATAAACCTAAGCGATGGTTTTGACCACCTCCGACAGCAACTGCATATTTTTGTGCAATACGTAGGCCTGGTAAGGTTTTACGGGTATCGAGTAAACGAGTATTCAAACCTTCAAGCTGCTGGACATAGGCAGCAGTTTTAGTCGCTACTGCAGATAATGTTTGTATAAAATTTAAGGCTGGACGCTCAACCGTGAGTAAACTACGCGCAGAACCTGCGAGTCTTAAAAAGGCTTCGCCTGCGGCAACACGGTCACCATCATGTTTCAACCAAGTGACTTGGACAGCGGCATCGTAAGCCTGAATGAGTGCATTAACCCAAGGCTGACCCGCCAAGATCATCTCTTCACGGCTGATAATCGTTGCAGTGGCTTGTTCATCTTCTGGAGTTAACAGGGCTGTAATATCGCCTTCGCCAATATCTTCTTGTAGTGCGTGTTGAATATTGATTTGGATAGATTGTTCAAGCAAAGATTGCGATATGCTCATAAGAAGTTCCGTATCTTTTTAACCCAGGAAAATGTGCGCGTTATATTAGCATTGTTCCTTAAAAATGAGCGATTTTTAACTCCTTTCACAGACTTGAATTGAGATTTCAATGTGAAAGTTTTAGCATTAAACCTTTCAAGTAGGGCTCGGCGTTTTGATCTGTAGCATTGCAGGCCGGCTTAGACACAGGATTTTTTTATGTCACAAGCAACAACATTTCAGGTGCAGGATGGGCAATTGCTAGGTGCGCGTCAAATTCCATCACCGAATTTTAACCAGCGTCCTGAAGATACCGAAATTCAGCTTGTCGTCATTCATAATATTAGTTTGCCACCTTCTCAGTTTGGCGGTGGTTATATCGAACAATTTTTCCAAAATCAGTTGGATTGGTCGAAACATCCTTATTTTCAAACCATTGAAGGGATGCAGGTATCGACACATTTATTGATCCTGCGTACAGGCGAAGTCCTACAGTTTGTCAATTTTAATGATCGGGCTTGGCATGCTGGTCGTTCAACCTATTTAGCGCAAAAAGAATGTAATGATTATTCGATAGGTATTGAGCTCGAAGGAAGTGATGATTTACCTTTTGAAGCTGCACAATATGCCGTGCTGACAGAGGTCGTGGCGTGTTTACAACAGGCTTATCCTAAAATTCAACAACATATTGCAGGGCATTCAGATATTGCACCGGGACGTAAAACTGATCCGGGTCCATTTTTTGAGTGGAACGCTTTTCGTCAGCAGCTGCATCATTTTAAAAACAAATAAACAATACACACTGCGTTTAATAAACCAATGAAATTCCTTGACGAGTTTCATTACAATAGGCGCACTTTCAAAAGTGAGAAATACCGATGGCGCTTTGGCGTTCGACAGTTATTGTCAGTGCAATGACTATGTTGTCCCGTGTATTGGGACTGGTACGGGATATTGTCCTGTTAAATGTATTTGGTGCAGGTAAAGACTTCGATACCTTCGTGGTTGCCTTTCGTATTCCTAACTTTTTTAGGCGTTTATTTGCAGAAGGGGCATTTTCACAAGCCTTTATTCCTGTATTGACTGAATATAAAACCAGTCGAACCCATGCCGAAGTCCAGATTCTGATTAGCCGTGTTTTTGGCTGTTTAGGTCTAGTGATGACCAGCTTGACGTTCATCGCGATGGTGGCCGCACCCGCGATTATCTATATCTATGCACCGGGTTTCCATGGTGATGCAGACAAGTTTGCGTTAGCCACCGATATGTTTCGCCTAACGATTCCTTACTTACTGTTTATGTCCTTAACGGCATTTGCCAGCAGTATTTTGAATAGTTATGGCTCATTCAGTACACCTGCGTTCGCTCCAGTGTTACTCAATGTCGCGATGATTGCCGGTGCGCTATGGTTAACCCCTTATATGGCTGAGCCAATTATGGCTTTGGGTTGGTCTGTTGTCGCGGCAGGCTTCTTGCAATTGGCGATTCAGATTCCAGAGCTGTGGCGTAAAAAATTACTGATTCCACCGAAAGTTGACTTCAAACACGAAGGTGTTGATCGCATCATGAAGTTGATGCTGCCAGCACTGTTTGGTGTCTCAGTGACGCAGATCAACCTACTGTTGAACACCATTTGGGCGTCTTTCATGCAAGATGGTTCGGTGTCATGGTTATACAGTGCCGAACGGATGACCGAATTGCCATTGGGCTTAATTGGTGTCGCGATAGGTACCGTAATTTTACCTTCGTTGTCTGCGCGTCATGCTGAACAAGATCAAGAAAAATTCCGTCGTATGATTGATTGGGCAGCTAAGGTCATTATCTTGGTGGGTGTGCCTGCAAGTATTGCGCTTTTCATGCTCTCTACACCTATTATTCAGGCCTTATTTGAACGTGGTCAATTTAGCTTTGAAGATACACAGATGACCGCATTGGCATTGCAATGTATGAGTGCCGGTGTGATTTCATTCATGCTCATTAAAGTGTTTGCACCAGGGTTTTATGCGCAACAAGATACCAAAACTCCAGTACGTGTAGGTTTAATGGCGGTCGCAGCGAATGCCATTCTTAATGTGGTGTTTATTGGATTCTTTAAACTGATTGATTGGCATGCTGAGCATATGGCCTTGGCCTTGGCATCATCGGGTTCCGCTTTAGTGAATGCAGGGATGCTGTATTTTTATTTACATAAGCGCAATATTTTTCGCTTTGGTGCACATTGGAAAAAGTTGGTGATTCAGTTTGCGATAGCCAATGCTGTGATGATTGCTGCACTGTGGTATGGCTTAACATGGTACAACGGTGATGTATCTGCGTGGATGCGTGTCGCGGAAGTGATCATCTTATGTGTGATTGGTGTTGCTGCTTATGGTATCGCCTTAATTGCAACAGGCTTTAGACCACGTCACTTAAAACCTTAAAGCTAAAACCTACAGCGTAATGCGTTTGACGTTGATGTAAAAAAATAAGAGCCCATAGGCTCTTATTTTTTTGATTAAGACTCAAGATGATAAAAACATACGTTTCTGAATCATGAGTCTGAGGGGAGTAATTTGTAGTTTAAAACGACATTCAATCAGTCGCCTAAACTTTTCCTCGAGAGAGGAAACCAACAATTGCGAGAATGACTGCAATAACCAAAAGAATAACAGCAAAGTCTTTGGATAAGCCTGCCACACCACCAAAACCTAGCAGACTCGCAATCAAAGCAATTACAGCGAAAATAATAGCCCAGCGGAACATAGTTTTATCTCCATGTGATTTTTTATTCTGTCTCATCAGTATAGGAGTCACAGAAAGCATGCTATGTATTCTTTTGTTTATTTAATGTTCAATATTCGGTAACTTAAATGAGGAATTTATGTGCGGGTTCAGTTAATATGCCTGCCACCTTCGTTGCGAGCGAGAAGATGACCGATACTCTACGCCCACATTTTTGGAAAAAGCATGCTTTGACTGAACTCACCCATTTGGAGTGGGAGTCCCTCTGTGATGGTTGCGGGCTTTGTTGTTTAATCAAGCTTGAAGATGAAGATACGCAAGAGGTGGCTTACACCAAAGTGGCATGCAAACTTTTAGATTGTGAAACCGCCAGTTGTTCCGATTATCCAAATCGCAAATCACACGTTGCAGACTGCATACAGCTGACACCTGAACAAATTCACCAATTTCATTGGCTACCGCCGAGCTGTGCTTATCGTAGAATTTCTGAAGGGAAAGATTTACCGCGTTGGCATCATCTAGTGACGGGAAGTCGTGACAGTATTTTGAAGGCACGAAAGTCTGCCGCAGGGCGTTGCATCAGTGAAGAAGACGTCAACCCTGATGATATTGAAGATTATATTGTGCGTTGGGTACGCTAAAGGACACAGATACGCTCAATTTTGGGTCTAGAGTTGATCTTGTATCATGGCCAGAAAGTCTTGTTCTGACAGAACCTGAAATCCATGCTGTTTAAGGAGTGCTGTGGTTACTCCATAGCCCTCAATTTTTGTACGCGTAAAGCTGCCGTCATAAATATAATGACTACCGCAAGACGGACTACGATCCTTCAATACCACCACATCAACCTTATGCAATTGGGCCAATTCCAACATGCGATGGGCACCCGCGATAAATTCAGCACTGACATCTGTGCCCAAGACATCTTTGACTTGGGCTGTGCCATTGAGCACATCACTGGCTTGACCATTTTGAATTTCTGCAGGAAAACGTGGACAGCTCAGGCCGCCCATCATTTCTGGGCAGGCCGTAATGACTTGGTGAGTCTGCATCAGTTGGCAAATTGCTTGTTGTGTATTTGATTTGGCATCATAACGAACGGGTTGGCCTGCCAGACAGGCACTGACTAAATACTTCAGTGTCATCGTGTCTTGCTCCACAAGTTTTAGTGACTCAAAAGTTCCATCGCATGGTCATAACTGAGCGGACGATAAAAGTAAAAACCTTGTCCAGTATGACAATTACATTCTTTTAAGGTATCGACCTGTTCCGGTTTCTCTATACCTTCGACTAATATATTCAGGGAAACACTCGCACCAATTTGTGTAATCGCTTTGACAATGGCAAGTGCTGAACAGTCGGTATGCATGCGTTCCACAAAATTACGGTCGATTTTAATACAGTCGACAGGGTAGTTACTTAGACGTGTTAATGATGAATGACCTGTACCAAAATCATCTAAAGAAATGTGGATGCCATGGTCTTTCAATAAATGGAGAGCGCGAATCACATAATTTGAGCCACGTTCTGACAGGCTTTGCTCGGTAATTTCGACCTCAATAATATCTGGTGATATACCAAACTGCTTTAAGCGATTCAGTAGTTTTTCCGCATAATCATCACGTAAAAATTCGACAGGTGCAGCATTTATTGAAATCGGTAGCGGTTGCAGTCCAAGTTCAATCCATTTTTGAATATCTTGAAAGATTTTAATTTGCATTGTTTCACTAATGCGTGAAGCCAATTCATAATCTTGAAATGCAGCAAAAATTTGAGAAGGTAATTGTAATTGTTGGTCTTTATCGTACCAACGCAGCAAAGCTTCAAAGCCGACCACTTGACTGTCAGAAAGGCGAACTTTGGGTTGATAAAACGGAATAATTTGATTGGACTTAATCAGGCTGCGGGCTAGCGTTAATTGGCGAGTGGTGTTTTCAAGAATTTTAAACATGGTGTGGTTGAACATTCGCACCCCACCACGACCACTGCCTTTTAAATCATTCAGTGCAATATCTGCGCATTTAAGTAAATTCGAGGAATTTTGTGCATCGCGTGGGTAGATCGCACAGCCAATACTCATACCTATATTGATGCTTTGTCCATTATAGAAAATCGGCATATCCATTTGCTGACAGGCGATGCTGGCAATATCTGTTAATTGTTGTTGCGATTTTAAGTTCGGAATAGAAATGGCAAATTCATCGCCACCTAAGCGTGAAACCACGATATTTGCATCAAAACAGTGCTGAAAACGCTGTCCAAGGGTATGCAGTAAATGGTCTCCAGCACTATGCCCTAAGGTGTCATTAATATGCTTAAAATAATCCAGATCGATCAATAACAAACCCAGTTGTTGCTGATGTTCTCGTGCCACTCTTAAGTGACTTTTAAAGACTCGACTAAACGCACGGCGGTTTAATAAACCTGTTAAATCATCCTGTTCAATGATCCGTTGGAGTTTATTTTCCGCCAGTCGCTGTACCGTAATATCACGGGAGACACAGAGAATTTCTTTGACTTGACCATATTCATTGAATACTGGGCTGAGCATGTTATCCCAATAAGCCATGGGTTCATCGGCCACTTGGCTCATGCCGACAAAGCGAGAAGTTTTTCCTTGTTTGGCTTCTGCAAAAGCATTCAGACACGCGTCGCGGACTTCTTCAGGCAATAATTTGTGCCATGACATACCAAACTCAGTTTCAGTCGGCGACACACCGAGAGCTAAGCAACCAGCGCGGTTCATATGCAGAATATGACCGTCTAGGCTTAATAATTTAATACAGTCGACACTGGCATCTAACATTTGATTACGGCTGTCGAGTTTTTCGCGTAATTCTGCACATTGGGTATGTTGTAATTGTATATTCTTGGCTTGAGGCATTTGTTGAAATGAATATATAGATAGATCAATGCCTTGTTGAACTTGAGGTATTTGCTTTTGCTTTAATGATTGCTTCATACAATCTGTCCAATTGGGTCAGGCAAGCTAAAAATGGGATATCTAGCCGATCATACTTTAATTTGATCGATAAGGGATAAGATCTCTTGTTACATTATAGTTAACATTCGCCTAAGGATTTTTACATGCAAGATACTTAAATAATGACATCAAACCAGCCTCTTAAATTGAATATCGAATAAAGCAAAGATTCTGCCAAGGCAGTGTTAGAATAGAAAAAACGTCCCCAATTGCCGGAAACGAAATAATAAGATGTCAGACAGCCAAATTCCTCTTCCTGAACGCATGCGTCCTCATGATTTATCGCAAATTATTGGACAAGATCACCTTTTGGGTGAAGATGCACCGTTACGCCAGATGATTGACCAAGGGCATTTGCCATCGATTATTTTTTGGGGACCACCGGGTGTAGGTAAAACCACAATTGCATTGTTGTTAGCGCAGGCCGTTGACCGACCATTTATTAGTTTATCTGCGCTCAATACTGGGGTGAAAGAGTTACGTGAAATCATCGCCGATGGTGGAGATTTATTGACACCTGTGGTGTTTATTGATGAAATTCATCGCTTTAATAAGTCACAACAAGATGCCTTACTGAATGCAGTTGAAAAGGGCAAAATTACCCTGATTGGTGCAACCACAGAAAACCCTTCATTTGAAGTTAATAATGCCTTATTGTCGCGTTGTCAGGTCTATACCTTAAATGCTCTGGATAATGACGCAATTCAGCGCTTATTGGATCAAGCGATTCAGCAAGATTCGTTTTTAAAAGAGCGTTATATTCAAATCGAAGAATATGAAGCTTTATTTCAATTTGCCGCAGGTGATGCTCGTAAAGCATTAAATCTTTTAGATTTAATCGCCAGTACGTTTGAGCCAGACTTAGAAAATATCATTAACAATGCGGTGGTGGTCAAAGTTGCGCAGCAAAATATTGCACGCTATGACAAATCGGGCGAACAGCATTATGATTTAGTTTCGGCTTTTATTAAGTCGATTCGAGGCAGTGATCCAGATGCCGCTTTGTATTGGATGGCTCGAATGCTCAAAGGTGGTGAAGATCCTGTTTTTATTGCCCGTCGTATGTTGATTGCGGCATCTGAAGATATTGGCAACTCAAATCCAAATGCTTTACTGTTGGCTGGAGAATGTTTCCGATCTGTGCAGGCAATTGGTATGCCTGAGTGTCGAATCATTTTGGGGCAATGTGCGGTGTATTTGGCAACCAGTGCTAAAAGTAACAGCACTTATTTGGCCATCAACAAAGCCTTAGATTTGGCAGAAAAAACCTCGAATCTACCTGTGCCACTACATTTGAGAAATGCACCAACCAAATTGATGAAAGAGCAAGGCTATGGCGTGGACTATTTATATCCACATAATTATCCTGAGCATTTTGTCATGCAGGATTATATGCCGCCTGAACTGAAAGGCACTAAGCTGTATGAGTCTGCACGTAATAAACGTGAAGTTGAAGGTGAGCGTTTGCAGCAACGACGTTGGATGCAACAACAGCAACAATGATTTGAATGATCATAATGGCAAGGCGCTTCGGCGCCCTTTTTTATGTCTATTTCATGCAAAAAAAAGCCCAACTCAAGGCGAGCTGGGCTGAAAAAATAGGATGTCTTTGGGGGAGATACATCCTAGAGGGTAGATGGAAAATCTGGTCGGCATACACATTGGAGAAGTATAGATCCTGGTGCTGCTTGATATGTAGCTATCTTAGTGTGAACGTGGGTAAATGTGAAACAGAGGATTTTTATCGTTAACATTTGTTTTTTCGATCATAGATTAATCGAGTAATATTTCATTAAAAAACCGAGCTAAAGAGCTCGGTTTTTTACATCGATGAACGACTTAGATATCAGAAAGGTCGATACCTAAACGTGCAGCAACTTCTTCATAAGCTTCAACTACACCGCCTAAACCTTGACGGAAACGGTCTTTGTCGAGTTTTTTCTTAGTGTCTTTGTCCCATAGACGGCAGCCGTCTGGAGAGAATTCGTCACCCAGTACGATACGGTCGTGGAACACACCAAATTCAAGTTTAAAGTCAACAAGCAGCATGTTGCCTGCATCGAATAGACCTTTAAGTACTTCGTTTACTTTATAAGTCAATTCTTTCATTTGAGCGAGTTGTTCTGCAGTCGCCCAACCTAATGCAATCGCTTGTGATTCATTCACCATTGGGTCGCCTAACGCATCGTCTTTGAAGAACAATTCGAAAGTTGGCGGAGTAAGTTCTTTACCTTCTTCAACGCCTAAACGACGGCAAAGTGAACCTGCTGCATAGTTACGGATTACGCACTCTACAGGAACCATAGTCAATTTTTTCACTAAAACTTCAGTTGGAGAAAGAAGTTTTTCGAAATGAGTTTCTATACCAGCCGCAGCCAATTTTTCCATGATAAAGGCGTTAAAACGGTTGTTCACCTTACCTTTGCGATCCAGTTGTTCAATTTTTTCACCGTTGAATGCAGAAGCATCGTCACGGAAAACTAGGATGAGGTGGTCAGAACTATCTGTTTCATAAACAGATTTCGCTTTACCAGTATAGAGCAAGGTTTGTTTTAACATGAGGGAACCTTTTTCGAGAAAAAATGCCTAGTACGACTAGGCTGGCCAATTTTGGTAAATCTGAGCTAACAGATCTGCAGCTTTTTCTTTGTCTGCAAAACTGTTATCGGCATTGAACACAGCGATGTTATTGCTTGAACCTACAGAAGAAAGTCTTAAAACATAGGTCTGTTGATCGACCTTGACGGTTACTTCGTAACGGTTTTTGCTCTGACCAACAATGGTATGGTTAAGGCTGCTGAGGGTAGCAAGTGTGTATTGCCAAATTGTAGCAGAATTTCCTTCAACTTTGATCAGTGGATTTTGATTTCCATCCACCAATAGTTGAGGGCGGCTAATATTTGTACTGTCTGTTGAGGAATCTGCAACGACATTATTTTTTTCCGCGGCTGGACGCGGAAGGGCATAGCGATTGCCGCGCTTATTTTCAAGCTTTGGTGCATGCTCAATTGCTAGTGGGTCAACAGATGGAGCAGGATACAAAGGCGTTGCAGGACGAACCATCGACCCTTCAGGGTATTTCAGTGGTTCAACATCTGTGGTTTGTTTATAGTCCAGTGTGCCATTATTAAAGGCAAGTGAACTACAACCGGCTAATGTAAACACTGAAAGTGCCAGGCTAAGTCCTAAACGTAATTGCATGATGTTTGCTCTTCTTTATTTGATAACGCCCGCAGTGATGAGTGCTTCACGAAGCGGAGTGCGATATTGTTCTGCAAGGGGTGTTAATGGTAAGCGAATGCCTGTTTCAATCAGGTTCATCTCATGAAGTGCCCATTTCACAGGAATTGGGTTCGATTCGCAAAATAAAATTTGATGTAAATTTGCAACAGTATTGTTTTGTTGCTCGGCTTGGACTGCGTCACCCGCCAAAGCGCTTGCACACACTTCGCTCATTTCTTTTGGCGCCACGTTCGCAGTAACCGAAATGTTGCCCTTAGCACCTAAACCCATTAACTGATAAGCCGTTGCATCATCACCTGAGTACACCACCATATCTTTGCCTTTAAGGCCTTCAATGAGTTCTTGACCACGAGGAACATCGCCAGTGGCGTCTTTAATGCCCACGATTTGTGGAATATCAGCAAGACGGATCACGGTGTCGTTGTGCATGTCTACACCGGTTCGGCCAGGTACATTGTATAAAATTTGAGGTAAATCAACAGCTTCAGCAATTGCTTTGTAGTGTTGATACAGGCCTTCTTGGGTCGGTTTGTTATAGTATGGTGTTACTAATAATGCCGCATCTGCACCTAATTCTTTGGCTTCTTTGGTGAGTTCAATCGCTTCGTGGGTTGAGTTTGCACCTGTGCCGGCAATAATTGGAATGCGTTTGTTCGCCACACGGATGATTTCTTTGATCACCTGAGTGTGTTCGGCCATGCTCAAGGTAGAAGCTTCACCTGTAGTCCCTACAGCAACAATACTGTTGGTGCCCTGCTTTATATGCCACTCAACCAGCTTCTCGAGGCTCTTCCAATCTACGCTGCCATCTTCAAACATTGGGGTGACGATTGCGACAATTGAACCTTGAATGGTCTGAGCTTGCTGAGTCATTTTGAAAAGCTATCCTATTTGTCCATCCGACAAGATGAAATATAGATTTCTGGATGGTTTCGAATTTTGATTTGTAGCATGTTCATTGGGCTATACCCAAATTGAATAATGCTTACGCAAATTATGACTGATCAAACGCATAAGAACAATATGCTTTGGTCAAAGCCATAAAATTCTTTATACAAATCAAACTTAAAACAATCAAGTGTAAAATAGCGGTTTTTTTGCAGTCTGAAAATTGTTCAGCAGGGCTGAATCTAGAAAATGTTTTATTCAATCGAGAGGGGTGGCATGGCTGATGGGGATTGATTAAATCATCAGCAAAAGGTTGATCTATGTGTATTCCGTGCTTTTTAATCAGAATTTAAGATTAAATAACAATGACTAAAGATTTAAAAACTATATCAATTCGCTCGGGTTTTATTACAAATGATTGTTAAAAACTTGGGTAATAATCTTTTTTATATCTAATAGAAATAGACATGTTTTTATGAGTGTTTAAAAAGATCGCTTGATTTGACTGTTCATTGCACGATTCATATTTTTTTATTTTAAATTTTTAATTGTTTTTACGACTTTGTGACTTAAAGCACAAAAACTATTACACCATGCACGTAATCCAATTTTGGACGAAAGGCTTCAACTTATTGGTAGTTATATCCTTTATAAGGCTCAGCGATGATGCGACTTAATTTGAACGCTGATGACAACAAGGATTCTCCAATGGAAAAGTCAGATAATAAGCATGCTATTGTCACGGTAGCAATCTGCTTCCTTATTGCCGTAATCGAAGGTCTGGATATTCAGGCTGCAGGTATTGCAGCAGCAGGGATTCGTGAATATTTCGGGCTGGATAGCTCGCAGCTAGGGGTGTTTTTTAGTGCCGGTATTTTAGGATTATTACCTGGTGCTTTGGTGGGTGGTCGGATTGCAGACCGAATGGGCCGTAAAAAAGTATTAATTTGGTCTACGGGGATGTTCGCCATCTTTACCTTATGTACGGTATGGGTAAATAGCTTCCATAGCTTACTCGCTGTACGTTTTCTTGCCGGTGCAGGTTTAGGGGCAGCAATGCCAATTTTAATTACCTTGGCATCTGAAGCGGTAACGCCACAAAATCGTGGTCGTGCAGTCGGTTTGATGTACTGTGGTATGCCTGTGGGTGCGGCAATCTTGTCATTAGTTGCAATGACGAACTTCGGTGCAAACTGGAAAAATATTTTCTATTTAGGCGGTTTATTACCGATTGTTGTGATTCCATTGATGATTTGGTTCCTGCCCGAATCGCGTGAATTCTTGAAAGCCAAAGATCAAGCGGTTCAAGCGACTGCCAATGGTGAAGTGCAACAAGGTGCTTTCAAAAACCTCTTTAACACAGAAAACCGTTTACGTACTTTCTCAATTTGGGTGAGCTACTTCTTCACCTTGATGGTGGTGTACATCATGTTGAGCTGGTTACCGTCGTTGTTCACCGAACTCGGTTTCACTCGTAAAGATGGTGCAACTGCGCAGTTCTACTTCATGGTGAGTGCAACCATTGGTACGATCATTTTAGGTATGTTGACTGATCGTTGGAAGAAAGCTTATGTGATCATTTTGATGTACGGCGGTATTTTGGCAGGTCTATTTGCGCTGAATGGTGCAGGTTCATTGACTCAAATGTACATGGCGTCAGCTTTAGTCGGTGCATTCGTGATTGGTTGTCAAGGTGTACTGTATGCCTTCGGTGGTATCGTGTATCCAACACAGTTACGTGGTACGGGTGTTGGCGTAGCTTCAGCCGTTGGTCGTGTCGGTGCAATGTTAGGCCCTGCAATTGCGGGTCAGTTATTGGCAGCAGGTTTTGGTGCGGCAGGGGTGATTACCGCGGCAATTCCATGTATCGCAATCTCTGCAATATTTATGTTGTTATTGGTACGTCGTATTCCATCTTAAGGAACATGTCATATCAAAAAAAGCCCGCATCATGCGGGCTTTTTTTATGGCGACAATAGAAGTCGCACTAATGCTCTAAACCAATATAAATAAATGTATTTTATGTAAAAATACAGCAGAAAGAGAAAATAAAAAATCAATGTAGAGGGGCTATGTCAGCAAGAAAACTGGTCGCAATTTTTAAAGTTGAGCAACGTGAATTCAGTTTGTATCTACATCAATACGAATTTATCTTGGAACTCAAACCTGTATTTCAAAGAAATCGCCAACAGCCGAGACAAAATGCGTGGTTAGCCTTTGCCGATGAACCTACCCTAGAAGATGTTGCTGAAAATATTAATGCGTTTGAGGTCATGCAACAGACACGTAGCCATTTATTAAAATATATCTTTCAACATCAACCGCGATATTTTTATTTTCATGCCTCGACTCGGCGAAAAGCCCGTATTTACCCACGCTTTGCACAACGTTTGGTTGAGCATTTGCCCAAGTATCGGTATTGTCAGGAAGGACAGTCATTTTATTTTTACGCACAGGACTGAATACTAAGGCTTTTAAAATATGAGCGAATCAGTAGAGTCGCCGAAAATGCATGACAACGGATGGAGAGATATGCAAAAAAATACAGCGCTGATTGTGGTTGATGTACAAAATGGTTTTACCCCAGGCGGTCAGTTGGCTGTTGCCAATGCCGATCAAATTATTCCAGGGATTAATCAATTGGGACAATACTTTACGAATATTGTGCTGACTCAAGATTGGCATCCAGCCGACCATATTTCTTTTGCTGAAAATCATCCTGAGCATGCACCTTATGACAGCATAGAGCTGAATTATGGAACGCAAGTATTGTGGCCGACGCATTGTGTACAAGGCACACAGGATGCCGAATTGCATCCGGATTTAAATTTACCGACGGCGCAGCTGATTATCCGTAAAGGTTTTCATCAGCATATCGACAGCTACTCTGCTTTTATGGAAGCGGATCAGAAAACTTCAACGGGTTTGGCGGGCTATTTGCGCGAACGTGGTATTGATACGGTCTTTGTGGTGGGCATTGCCACGGATTTCTGTGTTGCATGGACGGCAATGGATGCACGTAAGCTTGGTTTTGAAACTTTTGTGATTGCTGATTTGACCAAAGGGATCGATTTACAGGGTTCTTTACAGCATGCATGGCAAGACATGTTGGCGAATGGGGTGAAGCGTATTTACCTGAAAGATATTGTGCAGCAGCATGCACAGGCATTATCTTTGGCATGACCCAGTGGGCTCAGTTGAGAAAAGGCACAAGGGTGTGCCTTTTTTTGTCCCTGTTTTTAAATGGAAGATGCCTATGTCGGCTTTCTTAAAATTCACTCAATTTGTGCAGAAAACATTTGCGATTTGGGTGGTGCTGTTTGCAGCGCTCGCCATGTTTTTTCCCGATGTATTTGTTTGGTTAAAAGCATATATCCCATGGATGCTAGGCATCATTATGTTGGGTATGGGCATGACCATGACACTGCAAGATTTTAAAAGTGTATTGCAAAGCCCTAAAGCTGTGATGATCGCGGTTTTGGCACAGTTTATTGTGATGCCGGGATTGGCTTTTTTCTTGTGTAAATTATTACAACTGCCGACAGAAATCGCGATCGGGGTCATTCTTGTCGGTTGCTGTCCGGGTGGAACGGCTTCTAATGTCATCACCTATATGGCAAAAGGCAATACCGCATTATCTGTTGCCTGTACCTCTGTTTCGACATTACTCGCACCGGTTTTAACCCCTGCGATTTTCTATTTGTTAGCAAGCCAATGGATTGAAATTAATGCTGCATCGATGTTGGTTTCAATTTTACAAGTGGTTTTATTTCCGATCATTGTGGGGTTAATGATTCGAACTGTCTTTAAGCATCGAGTGGATGCTTATATACAGGTCATGCCATTGGTTTCTGTTGTGGCAATTGTGGCGATTGTGGCGGCCATCATTGCGGGTAGCCGAACACAGATTTTGCAATCAGGTTTACTGATTCTTGGGGTAGTGGCCTTACATAATGGCTTGGGCTATCTATTGGGTTTTTGGGCCAGCCGACTATTTAAATTGCCCTATGCAGACTGTAAAGCAGTGTCGATTGAAGTTGGGATGCAAAACTCAGGTTTGGGTGTGGCATTGGCGGCGACCCATTTTGTCGCTTCACCTCTGACCGCTGTGCCGAGTGCGATTTTTAGTTTGTGGCACAATATTTCGGGTCCCGCACTGGCAACCTATTGGGCAGCGCGGACGAGTGAGCCCAAAGCATCGGAACAAGACAAGCCTGTGCAATAAACAAAAAACAATTCAGTAAAATAGAGGGTAATCTCCCTCTTTTTTTATGTCGAAAATAAATTTTACGATTTGATGAATACGGTTTTAGAGAATTGGATGCTTTTTTAATTGATTAATGCTATTTGTAACATAAGTGTCATATCCGCTGCCTAACATGCCGGCAAACACTTTAGATATAGACTGTTTCAAACAGCATTGAGAGGGTATGCAACATTTTCAGCATTCATCAGAGACCTATTATAATCGTGAATTGTCACTTTTAGATTTTAATCGGCGGGTCTTGGCTCAGGCACTCGATTCAAGTTTACCTTTACTTGAACGCTTGAATTTTCTCATCATTTTTTCACGCAATTTAGATGAATTCTTTGAAATTCGTATTGCGGGGCTGATGAAACAACGAGATTTGAATGCGATTGCACGGACGCCAGATGCCATTCCGACTGAAGTGGTCTTAGATGAACTTTCCCAAGTGATTCATGACACGGTTGCAGAGCAATACCAGACCCTCAATCATGCTGTATTGCCTGCGTTACAAAGTGAAGGTATTCGCTTTATTCAATTTAAAGATATTTTAGAAAAACATCGGGCGTGGATTAGCCATTATTTTAGTAAAGAAGTTCAACCAGTTTTAACACCGATTAGCTTAGATCCATCTCATCCGTTTCCACGCTTGGTCAATAAAAGCCTCAACTTTATTGTGAGCCTAGAAGGCAAAGATGCCTTTGGTCGTGCCATTGAAATGGCGATTGTGCCTGCGCCACGTTCGTTGCCGCGTTTAATCAAAATGCCCGTCGAAGTTGAAGGCAGTGCAGAGACACAAATTTTCCTGACCGCCATTATTCAGCAACACATCAATGACCTATTTCCGGGGATGAAAGCGACGGGCTGTTATGCCTTTCGAGTGACACGCAATGCAGATTTGGTTTTGGCTGAGGATGTGGATGACTTGGCGGTGGCATTAAAAGATGAATTGTCTTCACGCCGTTTTGGTCGGGCAGTTCGTTTAGAAATTGAAGCTGATTGTCCGCAAAGCATTATTGATTATTTGTTAGATGAATTTGATTTGAGTGAGCAGGAGCTCTATCGCATTGACGGCCCGATCAATTTATCGCGGCTCAGTACCAGTTTTAATCGGCTAGAACTGAAATATCCGGTCTATACACCAATTATTCCTAAAGTTTTTCGGAAACAAACCGCGATTTTTGATGTATTAAAAACACAAGATGTGTTGTTACATCATCCGTTTGACTCCTTTCAACCGGTCATTAACCTATTACGTGAAGCTGCAAAAGATCCTCAGGTTTTAGCCATTAAGCAGACGCTCTATCGCAGTGGGCCAGATTCGGACATCGTACAAGTTTTGGCGGAGGCTGCTCGCAACGGCAAGGAAGTAACCGCAGTTATCGAACTTCGGGCGCGGTTTGATGAAGAATCCAATATTACTGTGGCCAATATATTGCAAGAAGCTGGGGCTGTCGTGGTGTATGGCATCGTGGGCTATAAAACCCATGCCAAGATGATTTTGATTGTACGCCGTGAAAATAATCAGCTGCTACGCTACGCCCATTTGGGAACAGGTAATTATCACGCAGGCAATGCGCGGATGTATACCGATTATGGCTTGATGACGACGCATCCCGATATTTGCGAGGATGTGCATCGTATGTTTCAGGAACTGACCGGTATGGGCAAGATGGCGAAGCTGAAAGCTTTATTGCATGCACCATTTACCCTGCATACTGAATTATTGAAACTAATTGAACAGGAAATTGTTGCTGCACAAGCGGGAAAATACGCACGAATTATTGTGAAGGTCAATGCACTTACGGAACCGCAACTGATTGCTGCTTTGTATCGTGCATCGCAAGCAGGGGTACGTGTAGATTTAATTATCCGTTCGATTTGTTGTTTGATTCCTCAGGTCAAAGGGATGTCTGAGAATATTCATGTGAGATCTATCGTCGGACGCTTCTTAGAGCATACTCGAGTGTATTATTTTGAGCATGCAGGCGAAAAACGATTGTACTGTGCCAGTGCCGATTGGATGGGACGTAACTTATTTTCACGGGTCGAAACCTGTTTTCCCATTTTAGAAAGCCGTTTGAAAAAACGCATTATGAAAGATTGTTTACTTAACTATTTGGAAGATAATCAAAATGCATGGGAAATGCAGTCGAATGGGCAATGGGAGAAAGTCGCGGTTGAAGCAGGTACCGAACCGCATAACGCGCAAAAATATTTGATTGCACAGAAAATTTCGACTGTTTAAGACAAAAAATCCCGACTTAAGTCGGGATTTTTGATTTCGCTCAAACCTTTACGAGGCTTTTGACTGTTTGGATTTTAAAATTTCAGTTCTGAAGTTTTGAGCCAATTCAGCGGCATCACTGTCCATCCCATTGAGCATAAATGCATGACGAGTGAGCACATTGGTCGGATTTGGCAAGCTGACCAATTGGAAATGATCTGAAATCTCTTTGAGCAAAGTTGTCGGCACATGAATGGCACTTTCTTTGGCAACCAATTGTTGGACTAAACGTTCAGCCGCTTCTACAGAAGACAATTGCATGGCTTCGACAGAGCTTGAAATTGCACTACGGGTTTGTAAAACGAAACGTTTTTCTTCACGGTAGCGTTTATATAAAACATCAGAAAGCAATTGGAATACTGAGCTGATCATGGTGAGGCAACGCAGCGCATCTGGAGTGTCAGCGGTCATGCTGATGGTTGCGCCATGTTCATCAAACTTATGTACCGTACTGATGTCAGAACTGTTCAATTTGTAATGTTGAACACAGAGTTCTGTGGTTTTATTTAAGAAAATTTGGCAGAGATTAAAATACGGCACAGACACGGTTTTGTTGACGCTATCGAGCAGCTGTTTCGGATCATAAAATTGAATATTTAATGCCAAGCTGTTGCTGTCGAGAACCACTGGTTTCATGTCTTTATGTTGTTTTGCTTTGGCTTGCGCATTTTGCTGCGCTTGAGCAATCGCCACAGCGGCATTATGTTTTTCTTGTTCTAAAGCCTGCGCTAGCGTTTGAATTTCATATTTTAGACGTGATTCATTGTTGATTCGCGCTAAATATTCAGTACGACTTGGACGTGCAATTGCGCGATACGCCAACCATAACAAGCCATGTAAGAATAATGAAAATAGAATCGCAGCCCATTGCGTACGTAAGATTTCACCAATACTTGGTTTAATTAAGGTGATTTCAACCGTTCCAACTTTCTTTTCGTTTTGCAGCGCATCACGAACAAAGATTTCACCGTCACGGGTTTTGGTCAAACCGCCTGTGGCCAAAACTTGATTATTGGCATTTAAGATGCGGATGGAAGCCACGCTCGGGTTAGTTGCATAGCGGTCAGCAAGTAAGGCTAATGATACGGTATTGGCCGGCTCAAGCTCAGATAGGCTGTCTGTAACCAATTGACTGGTCATCAGTTGTCCCTGACTGGCACGGTTTTCGTTCAGTTGGTGGGTTGTTGCCAATACCAATAAAAAGGTATGCAAAGCAAAACAAACTACTAATAGGCTAGCAAATAGCCCTTGTCTAGGCGCATTCAACGTAAACTTCCAAGGCAATTCTATTCAATTTAGATTATGATTCTTACATTAGTTGTAGCTCAGACCCGAGTCAATTCATGCGAGAAATCATTCTTATATCACTTTTAGGACCTGACCAACCTAATCAATTTACACGATTAATGCAGGTTTTGTCCGCACATTCCTTACAGATTTTAGATGTCGGACAAGCAGTCATCCACAATCAGCTGACTTTAGGTATTGTTGTTTCGTCGGAAGACCAGACTGCGACAGCATTAGCCATGAAGGAGATGTTGATTTTAGCACATGATATTGGCTTAACTGTGCGCTTTAAACCAATCTCTACAACAGAATATCAACAATGGGTAAATGAGGGAGGCCGCACACGCTATATCATTACGGCACTTGCGCCAGAATTACAGGCGTCTCATTTACAGGCAGTTACAAATATTGTGTCGAGCCAAGGCTTCAATATCGAAACAGTGACTCGTTTATCTGGCCGTCCAGAGTTAGATGGATCAAGCGAAGGTCCGCGCCGTGCCTGTGTTCAATTTGGTTTAAAAGGCCAAATGTTGGATGCCACTGCGATGCGTGCAGCATGTTTACGTCTATCTACCGAACTTGGGGTAGATGTTGCCGTTCAAGAGGACAATGCTTACCGTCGTAATCGTCGTTTAGTCTGCTTTGATATGGACTCAACGCTGATTGAGCAAGAAGTGATTGACGAATTGGCGATTGAAGCGGGTGTCGGGGCTCAAGTGGCTGAAATCACTGAACGTGCTATGCAAGGCGAGCTCGATTTCCAACAAAGTTTCCGTGCACGTGTGGCACTGCTCAAAGGTATGGATGCTTCGGTATTGCCTAAAATTGCAGAACGTCTGACTGTCACAGAAGGTGCGGAACGTCTGATTTCAACGCTTAAATCATTGGGTTATCGCACGGCTATTTTGTCAGGTGGTTTTCAGTATTTTGCTGAATATCTACAAGCAAAACTGGGTATCGATGAAGTCCATGCCAATGTACTGGACGTCCAAGATGGCGCGGTAACCGGTGAAGTGAAAGGCCATATTGTGGATGGTGCGCGCAAAGCCTTCTTATTGACTCAAATCGCTGAGGAAATGGGGATTTCATTAGAACAAGCCATTGCGGTCGGTGATGGTGCGAATGACTTGCCAATGTTGTCTTTAGCCGGCTTAGGCGTTGCCTTCCGTGCGAAACCTTTGGTGCGTCAAAATGCCAATCAAGCCATTTCAAGCGTGGGTCTAGATGGTGTTCTTTACCTGCTTGGTGTGCATGATAAAGATTTAAATCGCGCTTAAAACCATTTAATTCATACTAAAAAACGTAGCCAAAAGGCTGCGTTTTTTTATGCCAAGAATTCAGCTCATCCGATGAACGGTAGAAGAAAATTGTCGATAAAAACAACGATTAACAGCATTCGAAAAATTAATTTTTTTAGCCTAAAACCAGCTGTTTTTTTTGTAATGACACTCGAAACGAGATGCCATCATTGTTCTAGAAATTCTTTAAAAAGAAAAAATGTAATGACAAAATAATGTTGCGACAAGGTGTGTCGCATGGACAAAAAACGAGACTTTTTTTATGCAAAAAACTCAGCATAATGCTTGCAAGAGATTGAGATCGACCAAATCTATTTACTGAAGATACAGTAGTGAGACGGCTCAGCATCCTGTAAGACAAGAGATGTCAGCTGTCAAATGACGGAGGTTTTTATGTTAACAGCGAATTTAGCAACAATCGTTGGCCTGAGCTTGGTATCGGCGGCTGTGATTGCTGTTTTCTTCTCGCCTTATCGTCGCTGGTTAAGTTTTATGCTGGCGGGGATGCTGGTGTGGGGACTCATTGAAGTGATTCGATTTGGCACACAAACCATGTTTGAATTATCAGTGACCTATAGTTATTTAACGGCATTAATGGCCGCAATGGTGGTATTCACTTTAGTATTGTTACGTGAAGACCGTCGTGCAGAGCGTGCGATGGCAAAGCGTCAATGTATAGAGCATACGCCTGTATATGATGAAGAGCAGCAATGTTCGAGCCGATAAATGCCAGAACAAAATTTCAATGAAAATGCGCCTGAGGGCGCATTTTTTTTATGAACGCATTAGTCCGATTTGAGATACAAAGCCTTACTTCTCAAAAGCCAAGTTATGGTAGGATGAAACCAGTCAATTTTCCAACAATTACAATAGGCTTTAAGTCATGAAACTATCATCAATTCCTGTCGTAAAACTACCTTTAGTTGATGTCAGTACGGATCCACTTGATTTACTCGTGGCAGGTTTAGCGCTTCGTATGAAACAGCTTGCACGTACTAGCCCTAAATTCATTGAATTGGTTCATGAACGTCAATTCCGCATTCAAATCGGTACAGATTTGGGTGTTGCACGTCAAATTATTGTAAATAATGGACAGATTGATACTGTTTCAGGCGATGCGGAAAAAGCAGACTTTATTTTGCAATTTGCGGACAGCGAACAGGGTGTAAAAACCTTGATGAAAGGTGACCCAACAGCATTTATGACGGGTATGCAAAATGGCAGTATTAAAATGGAAGGTGATTTTGGTCTACTGGTCTGGTTTAACCAAGTGGCGAAGTTAATTCCACCTAAACTTCCAAAACCGGTTAAAGAAAAAATCAAAATCGCACGTGCGTTTATTAAAGAAAAAACAGGAAAATAATTTTAATTTTCGTTGAAAATTAACGTTTTTTTGGTAAAAATACCCCCCACTTTTTAGGGGGTATTTTTATGAAAAAATTAATTACGTCGGGTTTAATTGCTGCATCACTTACTTTGACAGGTTGTGCAAGTATCATTTCTGGATCGACTCAAACTTTAACCTTTAAGTCAGTTCCTGATGAAGCATCGATTTCAATTACAAATAAAGCGGGGGAAAAGGTACATACAGGTATCACACCTGCAACTGTAACTTTAAAACGCGGTACAGGATATTTTAAACCAGCAGCTTATGAAGTAACGTTCAAAAAAGATGGTTTTCAAACAAAAACTGTGCAGGTAACAGGGACAGTAAATGGTTGGTATGTAGCCAATATTATTTTTGGTGGATTAATTGGTTTATTAATTGTTGATCCAGCTACTGGTGCAATGTATACATTGAATCCCGCTGATGTAAATACTGTTCTAGACGCAAATCAAACAACAACGTCAAAGAAAAATGATCAGTCATTAACAGTCATGCTTGTGAAAGATATCCCTGTGGAAGTAATGCAACGTGCAAAACTGATTACAACCATTTAAGACCGTATTATTCTAGCTTGTGAAAAGCCCTCAAAAGAGGGCTTTTTTAATGCTTCAGTGGTTATTCAACTTCTAAATTAAAGGTCACTGGACCGTCATTGACCAAATGCACTTTCATGTCGGCAGCAAAGATGCCTGTTTGTACATGGTCATATTGGCTCTTGGCGTAATCGACCAGCTGTTCATACAGCGCTTTGGCATCGCTTGGCGGCATGGCAGGGCCAAAATCGGGGCGCAGGCCTTTTTGCGTTTGTGCCATCAGAGTAAATTGAGACACCAAGAGGATACCGCCGCCGGCTTGACTGACATTCCAGCCCATCTTGCCTTGTTCATCATCAAAAAAACGGTATTTCAAGATCTTATCGATCAGTTTTTTGCCCTTTTCTAAATCGTCAGCTTTACCAAGTCCTAAAAACACTAAAATACCGTGATTGATTTCACCCGTGATCTCACCATCGACCACTACTTTGGCTTCCAAAACACGTTGTAACAAGGCCCGCATAAATTCTTCCGAGTAGAAAATTGAACATAGGGCAGGGATTGTAGCAAAGACAGCATTCTTTCGAAGCGATGTTTAGAAAATTTTGGGCTCAAACATTTGAAAATGAAATGTATATTTTTTATAAATCTAATAATACGATTGAATTTATGAAAATAATCTGTTTTATCTATTTATTGAATATCAGTATCTTTGCGGGGCAGGAAAGGTATTTAACAGAGAGATTAAGACGATGTTTAAGCGTTCTTTATTGGTTGCGATGTTAGCAACAGCAACAGCGGCGACTCAAGCAGCGCCATTAACCAAAGACAATGGTGCACCAGTAGGCGATAACCAAAACTCGATTACTGCGGGTCCAAATGGTTCAGTTCTACTTCAAGACGTGCAATTGGTTCAAAAATTACAACGTTTTGGTCGTGAGCGTATTCCTGAGCGTGTGGTACATGCCCGTGGTACAGGTGCTTATGGTGAATTCGTTGCAACTAAAGATTTATCTGATCTAACCATTGCTTCATTGTTCAAAGCAGGTACCAAGACTCCAGTTTTCTTACGTTTCTCGACTGTAATTCACGGTAAAGGTTCTCCAGAAACTTTACGTGATCCGCACGGTTTTGCGATTAAGTTCTATACACAAGAAGGCAACTGGGACTTAGTGGGTAACCAAACTCCAGTGTTCTTCATCCGTGATGCGATCAAATTCCCAGACTTCATCCATGCCATGAAGCCTAGCCCAATCAACAACGTTCAAGACGCAAACCGCGTATTTGATTTCTTGTCTAGCCAGCCATGGGCAACCAACATGTTGACTTATGTGTATGGTAACCAAGGCGTGCCTACCAGCTACCGCGAACAAGACGGCTTTGGTGTGCATGCATACAAGCTTTATAACGACAAAGGCGAATACAAATACGTTAAATTCAACTTCCGCTCTAAACAAGGTGTGAAAGGTCTGAACGTTAAAGAAGCTGCTGAGCAACAAGGTAAAGATTTCAACCACTTGACTAACGATCTTTATAACAACATCAATGCTGGTAAATTCCCGAAATGGGATCTTTATATCCAAGTGTTAGATCCTAAAGATTTAAACAGCTTTGATTTTGACCCACTTGATCCAACTAAAATCTGGCCAACGAACTTAGTTCCAGAAACTAAAGTGGGTACATTGACGCTGAACCGTATGCCGAAAAACTTCTTCCAGGAAACGGAACAAGTGGCATTGGCTCCAGGTAACTTAGTCCCAGGTATCGAGCCATCAGAAGACCGTCTGCTGCAAGGCCGTATCTTTTCTTACTCAGATACACAAATGTACCGTTTAGGTGCGAACCACCAACAAATTCCAGTCAACCGTCCATTAGTTGCTGTAAACAACAACAACCAAGATGGTTACATGAATGTTGGCGGCACTTCATCAAATGTGAACTACGAGCCAAGCCGTATTGAGCCAAAACCAGCGACTGCGAAAGCGCGTGCTGTTGAAACACCGCTTTCTGGCACAGTTCAGCAAAAAGGCGTGAAAGAGCAAAACTTCAAGCAGGCGGGTGAGCTTTATCGTTCATACTCTGCGAAAGAGAAAGAAAACTTAATCATGAACTTGGCTGCTGACCTTGGCAACGTAAAAGATTCGGAAACGAAACACATCATGTTGTCTTACTTCTACAAAGCAGATGCAGACTACGGTATGCGTATGACCAAAGCAGTAAACGGTAACCTTGCAACTGTAAAAGCCAAAGCAGCACAACTGAAAGACTAATTTCGATCAGTCTGAAGGATTGGTAACTAGGGGCTAGAACGTTACCTCAAAAAAGTCCTATGAAGCTCCATACCTTTCCTGCACCCTAGGGGGAGTTTCATAGGCACTCCTTAAATATTCATTTTTTTAATGAAATGAATTGTTTCCAATTCAATTCTACATTCGATTTCTGTTGGAGTTCATCATGAAAGTTATGCAACATTTGACTTTAGCCAGTCTTCTAGCGTTTGGTTCCGCATTCGCAAACGTGGCAATCGCGGAAGATATCTCCCCCGCTAAAGCAACTGCAAGCGATCAGATGACCTCACAACAGGAATTGATCGCAATTTTCTTTGCTGCAGCCAAAACTGGCAATGAAGAAGTCATCAATGAATTTCTTAAGCACGGTTTTCCGGTCGATGTGCGCAATGCTTCGGGTTTTACACCACTGATGATGGCGACCTATTATGGTCATCAAAATATTGTGACTCGTTTGCTAGAACAAGGTGCAGACCGCTGCGCACGTGACAATAAAGGCAACACCGCATTGATGGGTGCCATGTTTAAATTAGAATGGGCGATTGCAAAGCAATTACGCCAAGTGGATTGCGATGCAAATGCCAAAAAAATGGGGCAAAAGACTGCAGAACAGTTTGCGCGTGAATTTGGTCAAGAAGAAAAATATCGACAGTTACTCAAAAAATAGTGAGCTTGATCGCGCTCAGCTTCAGCAAAAAAATTGAAAAAAGTCGATGAATCGCGGTGATTTATAAGTTATTCCACTAAATCAATCGGCTTTTTATCAATAAAGTATGCTTTAATGCAAAGAGTTGATAAAAACTGAAAGTCTTTATGTCTCCAATCATCCAATCCTTATTAGACACAGATCTGTATAAATTCACCATGCTTCAGGTGGTGTTACACAAATTTCCGCAAACCCATAGTGTGTATCACTTTCGTTGCCGTAACTTGGATGATACAGCCTATCCACTGGTTGAAATTTTGGATGATTTAAACATGCAGCTCGACATGCTTTGTCAGTTGAAGTTTAAAGAAGATGAATTGCAGTATTTACGCAGTTTACGTTTTATTAAAAGCGATTTTGTTGATTATCTTGAATTATTTCAGCTTAAACGCCGTTTTATTAAAGCGGGTATTGATGATGAAGGTCGACTCGACATTTGGGTAGAAGGCCCAATGGTTCAAGCGATGATGTTTGAAATCTTTGTTTTAGCCATCGTCAATGAATTATATTTCCAACGTATTCGTACACCCGAAGTTTTAGCCGAAGGTGAGCGCCGTTTGCAACATAAGATTGCCTTGCTGAAGCAGTATGAAGCACGGCAAAATCCAAATGATCCACCATTCTTGGTCTCTGATTTTGGCACGCGTCGTCGTTATAGTTATGCATGGCAAAAGCATGTAATTGAAGAATTAAATCAGGCTTCACCGTATATTTTCCGCGGTACAAGTAATGTTCTGATTGCCAAAGACTTGAACATTACTCCAATTGGTACAATGGCGCATGAGTTCCTACAAGCATTCCAAGCGCTTGATGTTCGTCTACGTAACTTCCAGAAGTCTGCGCTAGAAACATGGGTACAGGAATACCGCGGTGACTTAGGAATAGCCTTAACGGACGTTGTCGGTATGGATGCGTTCCTACGTGACTTCGATTTGTACTTTGCCAAACTATTCGACGGTTTACGTCATGACAGTGGCGACCCGTATGAATGGGGCGATAAAGCCTATGCACATTACAAAAAGCTTAAAATTGACAGTAAAACCAAAATGCTGACTTTCAGTGATGGCTTGAACATTGAAAAAGCTTGGGATTTACACAATTACTTTAAAGACCGTTTCCAAGTGAGTTTTGGTATTGGCACCAACTTGACCAATGATATGGGACAAACTGCACTGAATATCGTGCTGAAGTTGGTTGAATGTAATGGTCAATCTGTGGCAAAAATTTCAGATAGTCCGGGTAAAACCATGACGGATAATGATACTTTCTTAGCGTATCTACGTCAGGTGTTTGACATCTCTGAAGTTAGCGCTTAAACACAGCATTAGATAAAAATAAAAAAGCCGAATCAATGATTCGGCTTTTTTATATCTAAAATATTGCTAAAGGAATGCAAAAATTCAGAATAATAGTGAAAATGACTTATGCTAAGATCGAATTTAATCGCACAAAATACAACACGAACAACGATGACAGCATCTACACTGAATTTTGGTCTGCTGATTGAAGCGGAAGAATTGGTTCCACATCTTGGTAATGAAAAACTACGGATCGTCGATTTGAGTCGTCGTTCGGTTTATGACCAATTGCATATTCCACATGCACTGCATGTGCAGCCGAAACTGTTAGTGCGCCAAGAAGAACAAGCGATGGGGCTATTACCTGACCAAGCTGGCTTAGAACAGCTCATTCGCTATCTGAATATCAGTCCAGAACATCATGTAGTAGTGTATGACGATGAAGGTGGGGCATGGGCTGGTCGACTGATTTGGAACTTACATTGCCTCGGTTTTGAAAATACCAGTCTCCTCAATGGTGGCATCCATGCTTGGCTTGGGGCAGGCTTACCGACCTCGTCTGAAATTGAGCAATTTGAACCCGTGAGCCCATTGGTTGAAGTAAGTGCAGAGGCGCGTGCTCAGTATCAAACAAACTATGATGAGCTATTGGCTCGTGTACAGCAGGAGCAGATCCAAGTATGGGACTGCCGTACCGAAGATGAATATACAGGCTTACGTTTGGCTGCGCGACGCGGCGGTCACATTCCGGGGGCACGACATTTCGAATGGAGTACTGCCCTTAACCGAGAAAATCATTTAAAATTGCATCCTTTAGAACGCACACAACAACGCTTAGAACAATTGGGATTCAATTTAAACGAACCCGTGGTGGTGTATTGTCAGTCCCATCATCGGTCGGGCCTAGCTTATATACTGGGACGTTTACTCGGTTGGAATATTCGAGCTTATGATGGTGCGTGGAGCGAGTGGGGCAACCGACTCGATAGTCCTGTGATCACCGGAGAGTTGCCGTCTTGAGCCTTACATCTCAGTTAAAAAAACAAATTTTTATTCAAGCTCAGCGTGTTGTTCCACAGCACAAATTATCACGTATCGTGGGTAAATTGGCTGCAAGCGAAAACCCTGTGGTGAAAAATGCCGTGATTACCGCATTTAAAGCGCAGTATGGCATCGACATGTCGATTGCTGAGCAAAGCAATGCCTTAAAATTTAAATCCTTCAATGAATTTTTCACTCGCTCTTTAAAAGAAGGCGTGCGTGCAGTCGATGCTGATCCATCCAGTGTTGTTTCACCTGCAGATGGTGCGATTTCACAACTGGGTAAAATTGAAAATGGTGATGTATTTCAGGCCAAAGGCCAGAAGTTCACTGTTGAAAACCTAATTGCCGATCCACAATTGGCTGAACCCTTTAAAAATGGGCAGTTTGCTACGGTTTATTTGTCACCAAAAGACTACCACCGTGTACATATGCCATTTGCAGGGACATTGACAGAAACTTTGTATGTACCGGGTGAATTATTCTCTGTAAACCAAACCACTGCTGAAAATATTCCGGGTTTATTTGCTCGCAATGAACGCATGGTCTGCTTATTTGATACAGAAGTTGGTCGTATGGCGGTTGTACTGGTAGGTGCAATGATCGTGGCAGGTATTGAAACCGTGGCTACAGGTAAAGTTAAACCGACAGGGCGTTTGGAACTGAATCAACACGATTTATTCTTAGAAAAAGGTGCAGAATTGGGCCGTTTCTATTTAGGTTCAACAGCGGTTGTGTTGTTTGAAGAAAACAAAATGCAATGGGATGCGACCTTTAAAGCCAACTCGACTGTGGTGATGGGCGAAGCTTTAGGGCATACCATTTAATGAATTCCCTGTCCCTTTAGGAGAGGGTTAGGGAGAGGTTTTTGAGCTAAGCTGATGTATTCAAAAAAGAATCCCTTCTAACCTCCCTTTATTAAAGGAATGAATAAAAAAAAGCGCCATCAGGCGCTTTTTTTTAATTTCAAAATTTAGCGTTTTACGACAATCGAGTCGATACTGCTATGACGTAAAGTTTGCTGTGCAATCACAGCAGCTTCTTGTGAATCATAGGGGCCAGACACAACGCGATACCAAACTTTGCCGTTTTCATTACTTTGAATCACATCGGCAGATAAACCGTTCAAAATAATTTCAGCACGTCGTGCATCGGCTTGATCAGGATCATCATAACTGCGCACTTGCAGAATATAACTTGCAGCAACAGGCGCAGTTTCTGTGGTTTCTAGTCCAAGCTCTGTGGTTTCAACTGGCTTTTGTTCTGGTGCATCAACAATCACCACCGTTTCTTTATTTTCGGTTTCTGGAACAGCTTGTTCAGGAATTGGCGTCACTTGTTGCTGAGGCAATAGGTCGTAGAAACGATAGTCTTTATTGGTTTCTTCTTGGTAGTGTTCAGAGGTAATTTGACCTTTTGGCTTCACAGGCTCCCAAGGTTTCCAAAGCATGAGCGCAACTAAGAAACTCAACACGATTAAAATGATGACAAGTGTACCTAGCCATGCTGGAATCAATGGTTTTTTAGGCTTATTTGGCCGATCAGATACACCGCGCTGCGTTTTTCCAAACACGTGGAAACCTCATTTAATTTTAATTGTCACGAACCACTTTGGGGCAGCCCAAAGTAGCAAGTCTTGATTGTTATATATTACATGAGTGTCATCAGGAATTTGTTTAATTTTCACAATTTCAGCACAGCCAAGATGACACGGACATATTGCTGAATATAAACGAAATACAGGCTCATTTCGAGCCTGTATTGAAAAGGATTCTTTTTAGCACAATGCAATTGATGACGCTTAAACCCATGCGCTGTGTTTGTGCATGGGCGATGCCGATGAATTTCTATTGTGCTCGCAACATAAAGGGTTGCTTACATGCTTTCAGGCGCACTCACACCCAATAATTCAAGACCATTGCGTAAAACTTGCTGTACGTTTACAGACAGTAATAAGCGAGCTTGAGTCAGTTCTGCATCATCACCCAAGACTTTATTTTCGTTGTACCAACCATGGAACAACGCCGCCAACTCTTTCAAGTAGTTACCCACTTGGTGTGGTTCATAGCTGTTTGCTGCACGAACCACAATTTCAGGATAAGCCGCAAGTTTAGCAAGAACTTCAGTTTCAGCTTCTAACTCAAGTTTAGCTGCAAATTGACGTGCAGCTTCAGCAGAGAATTGAACGTCTGTCGCAGCAGCTTTTTCGAGCATACGGCAGATACGTGCGTGTGCGTATTGGATGTAGTACACCGCATTGTCTTTACTTTGAGACACAGCAAGGTCTAAGTCGAAGTCAATGTGTTGTTCTGATTTACGCATGACGTAGTAGAAACGAGCAGCATCGTTGCCCACTTCTTTACGTAAGTCACGTAAAGTCACGAATTGACCTGAACGAGATGACATTTGAACCATCTCGCCGCCACGCCATAGGCTCACAAATTGAACCAAAAGTACGGTCAATTTTTTAGAATCATAGCCAAGCGCATCAATCGCTGCTTTCACACGTGCAATATAACCGTGGTGGTCTGAACCCCAGATATCAACGATATCGGTATATCCGCGTTGTAGTTTATTTAAGTGATAAGCAATGTCGGATGCGAAGTATGTAGTCTGACCATTACGACGTTTCACAACACGGTCTTTTTCATCACCAAATTCAGTTGATTTGAACCAGATGTTGCCATCTTTTTCGTATAAGAAACCACGTTGATCGAGCATTTGTAATGCTTCATCAATTTTTTCAGTCAAGGTTGCTTCGCTGAACCATTGATTGAAAGTCACGCCAAATTCACAGAGGTCATCTTTAATGTCATCAAGAATGGCTTTCAGCGCAGCTTGATGGAACACACGGTAGCCTGCAGCCAAATGGTTTTGAGAATTATGAATCAAACCATCAATATGCTTTTCTTTGTCGCCAGAAAGCACCACTTTGTTGCCTTCAGCATCAAGCTCAGCTGCATATTGAACGTCTTCTGGTACATCTTTATAGATGTCGGCAACAGGGCGTACATAAGCATCGCCATCTTTGTCGATAATGCTTTGAGCGATTTCTTTAACGTAGTCGCCTTGGTATGCATTTTTAGGGAAGACCAGTTGTTGACCGGTCAATTCTAAATAACGCAGGTAAGTCGATGTCGCCAAGATATCCATTTGACGACCAGCATCGTTGACGTAGTATTCACGGTCAACTTTGGCACCTGTTGCTTCAAGAAGATTGGCAACGGTCATACCGTAAGCTGCGCCACGACCATGACCCACGTGTAGGCTAGACGTTGGGTTGGCTGAAACGAATTCCACTTGAACACGTTTTTCAGCATTGGCCTGTGTGCGACCGAACTGATCTTTCTGAGCTTGAATTTGGTCTAAGACAGCAAAACGTTGGTCAGCATTTAAAAAGAAGTTAATAAAGCCAGGACCTGCAATTTCTGCTTTGCTGATATCTGCGACTTCTGGAAGATTTGCCAGAATTTTTTCGGCTAAATCACGCGGCTTCATACCTGCAGCTTTAGAGGCAATCATGGCAATGTTTGACGCAAAGTCACCGTGGCTTCGGTCTTTGGTTCGGGTCAAATTGCTAGTATTGTTCCAGTCATTTGGGAGTACACCTTCAGCTTGAAGGGATTGCACTGCATGATCGAGCGCTGCTTGTATTGCCGTATTCATAATCAGTCGAAAAATAAATGTCGCAGAAAAACGGTAAATATAGCAAATTTCAGGCTCTTTAGGTGAACCCATTTGTTGCGAATAAAAAATATTCGATAAAAGTGAAGCATTGCTTATATCGAAGTAAAACGATATAAGTGGTTTAGCGATTCAGGATCACTGCTTGAGTATATGGACATGTCACAACCCACCCCTAAAATTTTTGGCAATGTGCCGAAGTTAGCTGCACGCTGGGCGCTGATTATCGTGCCGTTTATTTTGTCTTGTCTCATGAGCGGCATTATTTCGTTTATTAATATGCTCAGAAATTTAGGTTGGTTTGAGGGTTTTCTTACCCTATGGCTGCATAATTGGATGATTTCTTGGGCAATTGCTTTTCCCATTGTGCTGATTTTATTGCCGTTTGTTCGAAAATTTACAGGCCTGTTGGTCGATATGTCAGGGCCACAACCACCTGCAAAATAAGCCTGCATGTAAGTCACAGCTGAGTCAAAAGGTGACTTACTGCATTTTGCCTTGAATATTTATAAGCTATCGCGACAACTTACGGCTTTAGAGAGTAACTCGGCTTTGTTGTTTTGGAAGGTATAGAGTTTTGAGGCATTAAACACTTTGATGACTTTAGCTTGAGCGATAGCGGTTTTAAAGTTTTGGAACTTTTGCTGATTGGCTGTCTCAAACGGATTTCCAAAGTTTTTATTGTCGAGCAAAATTTGAATTTGCCCCACATTCGTGTCATGTGCTTTTAGGATGTCTTGGCCATCTGCATTGCTTAAACTGAAAGTAGGGCGCTGAGTGCTGATTTTGCAATTCAATTTGAGGCTCAAGGTGAAATTGTCTGCCGATTTATTTTTGAGGGTAGATGTGCCTTGTTGATCATTTTCAATATAGACCCACTGATTTTTCGGCATATTGGTCAGTAGGGTTTCTAACTGTTGTTGGGTACTTTTGCTGATATCGACTGTGCCTTTTTTATCGATTTCAGGGGCTTTTTCTTTACCGAGCATGCCCATCACTTTGTCGCTGACTGTGCTACTGGTTTTGGAAATGGTCTGGCAAGCGCTTAAGCTACTGATGATTAGAATGAATGGTAGTGTATAGATGGCAGGTAAGTGCATAGATTTTATTGTTCTATTAAATTTTCGGATCGGCAAAGTTTAACGGTTCTACGCATAAAGCTCAAACCTGCGGCCAATCTCCTTTGAGGAGGACTGCTGCAGGCGGCTAAAGCAGCCATTCTACACAGGCACGAATAATCCCTAGTGCGAGGCCAATAAAACCACCGACCACGACACCATTGACTCGAATCATATGCAAGTCGCCACCGACTTCGTTTTCGATCTTATCTATCATTTCACGTGAGTCCCATTCATGTATACGTTCACTGATAAACCGAATGACTTTTTCGCTATATTGATCGGAGAGATTGATGGCAATATCACTCATTTTTTCATTCAGCAATTGGCGTACAGCGACGTTAGAGACAATATTTTCGCCCACTTGTTGAATGGCGACTCTTAAATTTTGTGCAATACCTGAGTCCGGCTTTTGTAGATCAGATTTAATCGCATCACATAAAATCACAACAGCGCCGCTTAAAAAGTTAAGCATTTGTGGGCTGTCTAATAAAGCGTCTTTGGTGCTATTCAAACGTTGGCTGGCTACACTTTGATTGTCTGCCAACTCATGCATGAGTTGCTGTGCCATGTCTTCGATTTTACGGCGCCACGGATGTTCATGGTCAGCAAGCATGGACTCAACACGACTGACCAGTGAATCAATGGTGCGCTGCTGTACATCAATACCAATCCAGCTCGCACCTTTGGCGAGCTTCCAAACCCCGAGTTCTTTAAACAATTGACGTGAAAGGTCGCGGGTTTGTTCTGGATGCTGTGTGACCCAATCATGGGCTAAATCGAGCCCGCGCTGTAACACATCTTGATGGAAGTCATTTTCTAAAACTGCCCGTAGCATTTCACTGGCAAGATGGTTGACTTGCGTATTGCGTACCCATTGCACGCTGTTATTTTGGATAAATTGTCCAATTTGTTCCTGACCGACAAATTCGAAAATTTTCGGTACCGTTTGCTGAATGACTTGGGTCACTTGCGCATTATTGTGCGGATTGGCCAACCATTTCCCGACGGCAAGAGAGAGATCCGTCTCCGCTAAGCTTTTTTCAACCACTTGTGGTGAAAGAAAATTCTCCTGAACAAAGCGGCCCATTGACTCGGCAATGCGTGCTTTATTGCGTGGAATAATTTCTGTGTGGTCACGTAAAAATTTAGGAATCGGAATCCGACCAAAGGGATTGCGAAATAAAACGGTTATCGCATACCAGTCTGCCAAACCACCAACCACGCCAGCTTCTGCTGAAAGCATCAAAATATGAATGAGCCAAACATATTCGGGCAGCAATTTAGCTGCGATCATCAATGCAATCCACGCCAGCACAGCCACCACCAAAGCAATGGTGGCAAAGCGTTTACTGCGTTGCAGACTGGGTGAAACAGCGGGCTGTTCAGTTGGGTTCATCAATGATCGGGTCTCTATGGGTTGACTTATTTGGTGGCAGGCTCAGCGGCTACAGGCAAAGGATTTCCTTGGCTGTCTAAACCATATTTAGCCCCGAGTGATTGCAAAATCAAGCGAGCATCAAAGGCATCCTGAGGGGCTTTGGCACGATCTTTATAGCAAGTAATACTGTAGGAAACTTGAGTTGGATCGAGTGTGACCACCTGTGGAACGTCATAAAACGGGCCTGGCCAAAAACCAGGATGGCGACGGTAATAGCCATATGGATAAGGCATAGGGTCTGGGTAAATCACTGCTTGGCGCGGCGGTTTTTGACTCCGATTACTCGGGTCATCCATGACTTTAAAATATTGAAAGCCATTGTGTAGGGTGGTTTGAGCGGCTTTAACCAAGGTGATTTCTTCGGCAGTACCATAGCTCATATTGGGTCTAGCTTGAAAGCTAATACGATAGCTTTGCGCATTTAATGGTGTCGCAGAATATTGACCGAGTTGTTCAAAGGTCAAAGGTTTTGATGGGGTTGTGGCACAGCCAGTCAAACCGAGTGCTGCGGTCATGGCTGCTGCGATAATGAGTTTGTTCATGCGCATACTCCTGTTCAGTCGGTTCATGGCAAGGGGAGATACTGGCCAAAAGCCGTCAATTAAAAGCTAGAATTGGGCTGGGTTAAAAATTCCAATTCCTCTGCTGTAGATGTTCTGCCCAATACCGCATTGCGATGCGGGTAACGTCCAAATCGATCGATAATCACTTTATGCTTTTTTTCAAATTCTAAGTTGATCGGATTGCCCAGTTGCTCAAATAATTTTAACGCGCTTTGATGGATTTTTGTCGATTCGCTATGCATAAAGGGCATATATAAAAATGAGCGCTGTTCAGGGCTTAATTGTAGATCTAAACCCTGCGCGATAGCTTCTTGTGCAAGCGCCAAAGCCAGTGCATCTTGGGCAAAAGCCAAGCCAGAGTCACGGAATAAATTTCGAGAAAATTGATCTAAAACAATAATTTCAGCCAAGCGACCTTCGGCAGTAGTACGCCATTGCCATAGTTCTGCTTGACTGGCCGCTTGATGGATGTCTTTAAACTTTTTTTCGATTAAAACATCAAAATTATTGCTTTTAGCGAACCAATTGGGCTGATTTTCTGGGTTAAACCAAAATTCGAGAATATCTTGATAATTCATAAGTTTTAAGCATTATTAGCATATATTTGTTTATAAAATCACAAATTTCAAATGTCATATAGAGTAAGTTTGTGATAAAAAATTGCCAAAATAAAATCACGGTTTGTCTCAAAACTATACAGTGGGTCATATGCCCACTTCAAATCGCGTTATACTGATATAAACTGATGATTTTATTTTAGTAGTTTCTTCCATTTAAGCGAGATAGCAATGAGTCAACCCGAATCGACCTCTCAAGACATTTTACCGACTTGGGTAGATTCTTCGCTGATTAAAGGAATGTTGCGCGGTATTGAGCGTGAAAGCTTACGTATGCAAAGCAACGGTTTCTTGTCTCAGGCCGACCATCCCCAAGCCTTGGGTGCGGCTTTGACTCATCCGCATATTACGACAGACTATTCTGAAGCTTTAATGGAATTTATCACGCCGCCAAAAGAAACCATTACCGAGGCGTTGAATTATCTGCAAGATATTCACGCTGTTGCACATACGCATTTAGAACATGGTGAAAAACTTTGGCCATTGTCGATGCCATGCATGTTGGATAAAGACGAAGACAGTATTCGTTTAGCGCAATATGGCAGCTCGAATATAGGACGTTTTAAAACCTTGTACCGTCGTGGTTTAGGGGTGCGCTATGGTCGCCGGATGCAGACCATTTCAGGGGTGCATTATAATTTATCCTTCCCAGATCATTTCTTTGAAGCACTACAACAACACGAAACTGACGATGCTCTCAAAGCATTGAGCTTACAAGATTATCGCAGTCATCGTTATTTCGGCCTGATCCGTAATTTTATTCGTTTAACGCCATTGGTGATGTTTTTGGTTGGGGCGAGCCCGTCGGTGTGTAAATGTTTTATGACTGGACGTGAACATCAGCTGTTACCGCTCTTAAAAGGCACGCTATTTTTACCCTATGCAACGGCGCTGCGTATGGGAAATTTTGGTTATCAAAATTCGGCACAAAAACAGTTAGGGATTCACTACAACGACATTCAGGCATATTTGGAAGGTTTGCAAAAAGCGGTGCATACCCCGTATGCCGCATTTAGTCATTTAGGTTTAAATGATGAACAGGGTGAACCGATTCAAATTAATGACCACGTGTTGCAAATTGAAAATGAATACTACAGTTTGGTTCGTCCGAAACAAGTGCCACAGGATGGTGAAACACCATCTGAAGCCCTGCAAAATCGTGGTGTGGGTTATGTAGAATTACGCGCAGTAGACGTCAATCCTTATAGCCCAATTGGGATCAATGAAGACACGGCAGGCTTGCTCGAAGTGGTGGCTTTATACTGTTTATTGCAAGACAGCCCAGCATTGTTAGATGCCGAACAAAATGAAATTGAGAAAAATCAGGCTGAAGTAGTAAACCGTGGCCGTGCGCCAAACGCAGTGATTTTACAGCAAGGCCAAGCGATTCCAATTGAAACATGGTGTCGTACACATGTTGCAGCGATGCAACCGTTGGCTGAATTGCTGGATGATTCTTACAATACAGATATTTACACTCAGGCAATGGCTGTGATGCAATCACGCATCGATGAAGTCGATGAAACATTGTCGGCACGTATGATTAGCGATACTTTAGAACAAGGTGGAACTTGGGGCTTTGGTAGCTTTATGGCCTTACAACATGCTGAAGTGTATGAGCAGCATGTTTTGAGCCCTGAAACTGCAGCATATTTTGCACAAGCTGCTGAGCAGTCTTTAGAAAAACAGGCTCAACTTGAGCAAGACTGCACCTTGAGTTTTGAAGAATATTTGAAAAACTTTAGATAAAAAATTTTAAGAGGATTTACCATGAAATGGAGTTTCCGCTTCGTGAGTGGTTTGTTGTTTTTAGCCAGCGTGATCGGTATGTCTTTTGCGCTGTTTTTAGAACATGTACAAGGCTTAGAACCTTGTCCATTATGCGTATTCCAACGTATTGGTTTGATTGGACTCGGCATCATTTCATTGATTGCGTTGATTCACAATCCAGCATCGAATTGGGGTAAACGCATTTACGCATTGTTGGGGACACTATCAATTCTTTGGTCTGCTGGGGTGGCTGCGCGTCATATTTGGCTGCAAAACTTACCGCCAGACAAAGTACCTAGCTGTGGCCCGGGACTGGATTATTGGGTAGAAACGCTGCCTTTAAAATCGGTCTTTGAACAAGTACTGACTGGCTCAGGTGAGTGTGCCAAAGTAGATTGGACCTTCTTGGGACAATCATTACCGGTTTGGTCATTGGTGTTTTTTGCGGTCTTAACTTTACTTAGTCTTTGGCAGTTATTGCGTAAATATCCAAGCAAACCCGTGCCACGTTTACGTGATAAATTTTAATTCAGTGATACTAAAAAAGCCCTCAGTTGAGGGCTTTTTTTATACGAGTCTGCATGGGAGGGAAAATTGCGTTAGGTTAGGGCAATGCCTTCCATACTTTCCAAGTCCATCATAAATTCATAGATATGATCACAAGCTTTATCGTCATTGTTTGGATAGAACCAATGCACGATTTGCTCGGCCACTTGCGGGTGATGCTGAATTTCAAAATGGTTTAGTCCATAAAAAATCGCTTTATGTGAATCTGGCACTTTCAGTTGATATCGTGCATTTGGATGTTCCCCCAATGCACTTTTCACACTGACCAAGTAATCTCCAATCACATGTCGCGTTTTATTGCGACGATGTTCATATTCGATGGTCCCTGCCACGAGGTATGTATTGATATGTGATGGAATCGGGGCTGGTTTACGGTTGTCGTCCATGAGTCCAATACGGACATCATTATGTTCCCAATCATCATCACGCACGCTGCCATAGCGCAAATCTAAAATGCCGTTACTACGGATATTCACCACGTGGCCCACGATTTTGACCAAGGGGAAACGCCCCAATTGATCTTGCAGATGAAATCCGACACGTTCAAGTACCGCACCATGATGTGGTGAGCCCAAGCAGACTAGATTTTCAACCTGATGAATCCATTGATACATATTTTGTTTGCCATAAAAAATGGCACTACGGGACACTAAGCCCCCCATACTATGACCAATTAAGTCGATACTGGTAATACCGGGGTTGCGACGGACCAAATCTTCTAATGTATTGGCTAGGCTGCGGCCATTGGTCGAAATACGACGACCCGTGTTGTAATTTAAATACAGCATGGTGTTGTGGTCACGTTGTGACAGTAATTTTTCACCAATGCCGCCATATTTGGCTGTCGACCATGACAGATGATTCATGCAGAGCCCATGAATCAACAGGGTAATACGACCGGTTAATTCGCCTTTTTGTACCGCACCATAATGGTCGTAAACCACCATGGGTAAGGCCATCGGGTTGTGATATTTCAGTAAATAGTCGCCCAAGACCCCATTCAGCGCGCCCACTAAAAAATGTAAAGATGGCGTGAGCGGTTTGTCGTGTAAGCGTGGGAATTTTTCAATAATGCTACGCAGCGTTGGTGCGAGTAAATAATTGCCATAATTGAAAAAGGTGTTGTAAGAAAATTCATAAATCCGTGCAATGGTCGGCTGCTTATGAAAGGCTTTCGAGCCTTGTTCGCTCATTCCAAAAATACTGATTAAAATTTCACGTTGAATGTTTTTGATCAAGTCATGCACGACATCACTAAAACGCATTGTCACGAGCTGTGCCAAACCTTCCAGAACATCAGCTTGACTGGGTGGTGTGCGATCCCATTTACAATAGGTTTCATGCAATGGTGTTAAGCTAGGCATAATGTTCCTATCCTTACATTCAATGCTATCCCTCGATTGTATTTATTACTGGAATAGCCTGAAGTTTCATTGTTTATTTTATAAAATTCTCACGAACAGCTTTTACAATACCGATAACAGACCTGTCGGTGAATGCCTTTTGTCTGACAATTTTACTAAAAATTCAAATTTAGAAAATGTGACGCAGTTAGCACTTATATGCCACTTTTAAAGCAATTTAAAGATCAATTTGGAATCAAAATGATGAATATTGTGTATTTGCATGGTTTTCAAAGTAACTCAAATTCAGTGAAAGGGCAGATATTGCGGCACTATTGCGCAGACTTAAATGGTGTGCACGTGCATTTGCCAGATTTGAATATGCCACCACTACAGGTAATGCAGCAGATGTCAGAGCTGATTGAAGGTTTGGATAATGTGGTTTTGGTCGGTAGCAGTTTAGGTGGCTTTTATGCGACGCAGTTGATGGCACGCCATCACATTCCTGCGGTACTCATCAATCCTGCGGTCTATCCATGGCAATTATTTCGTGATTTATTTGGCGACACGGCATTGCCTTATCAGGTGACTGAAACGTGGTGCTTGGATGATGCACAGCTCAATCAAATGCAGGCTTTGGCTGTATCTAAGGTTGAAAATGCAGATCAACTGTTGGTCTTGCTCCAACAAGGTGATGAAACCTTGGATTATCGAGATGCTGCTGATTTTTATAGTGCGGTTCAAGCCGGCACGGCTATGCTGATCACTGAGGTGGGTGGAACGCATGGCATGGATGATTTTGCAGAAAAAATACCGATGCTCTTGCAGTTTTTGTCCGATGCTGTCAAAAATATGCCTAAATAAAATGATCCAATCCAAATGCTGAAAAGCTAGATCCAACATACAAAAAATGGGCAGTTACGACATCATTTGACGTTTAAATTGTTTAAGAAAATGGCGGCTGATCGCAAGAGATATGCATTTTAATAAAAAAGCATATACTGTAGCGCTTGAAGAAATGTTTTAACCAAAAAAGCAGGGAATTTTGCAACGTGACGCAATATACGGCTCAATCACTTGAAGTTTTATCTGGCCTAGATCCGGTACGTCGTCGTCCGGGGATGTATACAGACACTACACGACCAAACCATTTGGCGCAGGAAGTGATAGATAACGCCGTCGATGAAGCGCTTGCAGGACATGCCAATAAAATTACCGTGACAGTGTATAAAGATGGCTCATTGTCAGTTGAAGATAATGGTCGTGGGATGCCAGTTGACATCCATCCTGAGTATGGTCAAAGCGGGATTGAAATTATTCTGACCAAACTACATGCCGGCGGTAAATTCAGCACAGACAATTATCAATTTTCAGGTGGTCTACATGGTGTAGGGATTTCTGTCGTCAACGCATTGTCTAACCGTGTTGAGGTGGAAGTTCAACGTCAAGGCAATCTATATAAAATGGCCTTTGAACATGGCGTTCCTGTGGCACCGCTTGAGGTGTTGGAAGGTAAATGCGCTAAACGTGCAACGGGTACTATCGTGCATTTTTGGCCTGAAGCCAAATATTTTGATTCGCCTAAATTTGCGCTGAAAGCCTTAAAACACAACTTAAAAGCCAAGGCTGTTTTGGCGGCAGGCTTGCAGATTATTTATATCGATCAAATCAACAACGAAAAGATCGAATGGCAATTTGAAAATGGTCTGGTTGACTATTTGATGGATGAACTGCAAGACCGTGACATCGTTCCTGCCCCTGCATTTGTGGCGACCGGTGAGGCAGAGCGTGCCAGCGCTGAGTTTGCGATTTGTTGGAATGTGGAAGGTGGTGAGTCCATTCAAGAGTCGTATGTGAACCTCATCCCGACCGCGCAGGGCGGTACCCATGTCAACGGTTTACGTTCGGGTGTGACAGATGCGATTCGTGAATTCTGTGAATTACGGAATTTATTGCCACGGAATATGAAACTGTCTGCCGAAGATGTGTGGGATGGCGTCAACTTTATTCTGTCTTTGAAATTCCAAGAGCCACAATTTTCGGGTCAGACCAAAGAACGACTTTCAAGCCGTGAAGCCTCTGGTGTGGTGTTAAATATTGCCAAAGATGCCTTTGCACTGTGGCTGAATCAAAACTCCGATATTGCCATGCAACTGGCTGAAATGGTGATTGCCAAGGCCGGTCGCCGTTTAAAAGCTGCGAAAAAAGTTGAACGTAAAAAGATCGTTTCAGGTCCAGCTTTACCAGGTAAATTGGCTGACTGTGTGGGCCATACCCTCGAAGAATCAGAACTGTTTATTGTGGAAGGGGATTCTGCAGGTGGTTCTGCCAAGCAAGCACGTGATAAGAACTTCCAAGCGATCATGCCGATCCGTGGTAAGATTTTAAATACTTGGGAAGTGTCTTCAGACGAAGTTTTGGCATCGCAAGAAGTACATGATATTGCGATTGCCATTGGCGTTGATCCGGGCAGTGACGACTTGTCAGAACTCCGTTATGGCAAGATTTGTATCTTGGCCGATGCCGACTCGGATGGTTTGCACATTGCAACTTTACTTTGCGCATTGTTCGTCAAACATTTCCATACTTTGGTTGAGGAAGGACATCTGTTTGTGGCGATGCCACCGCTGTTCCGTATAGATGACAATAAAGATGTGCACTATGCCTTGGATGAAGATGAACTAGAAAGCATCTTAAAGAAATGTAAAACCAAAAATCCTCAAATCACACGATTTAAAGGATTGGGCGAGATGAACGCGAGTCAGCTGCGTGAAACGACTATGGATCCCGATACACGTCGTTTAGTGCAACTGGACTTGGATGACGTACAGTTTACTTCAGGTTTACTCGACAAATTATTGGCGAAGAAGCGCTCTTCAGACCGTAAATATTGGTTGGAACAGAAGGGTAATTTGGCCGATTTAGCGGTTTAAAATTGCAACAAGGAAAAAACCACGCAAGTGGTTTTTTTTTGCTTCAAATTTAGGAAAAGCTGCATGATTTGTGTGCCAAAACACCGTGTTTTTTGAAAAACGTCGCAAAATTGTTCAATTATAGGTCAAATGTTGGATACAAGTTTGTATGCATCTTTGCGGTGATTTTACGATTTTTGAATCGACCCATAAAAAATTAAAAGCAAATTTTATGATTGTAACTATTTGAAAAATAACATTTAAAAATAAATAAAAGCACTCAATCAAAATAAAAAATAAGGCTTGGCACAGTTATTGAATTGCTCTGTTGTGATGAAAGACAACAAATGCATTTTAAAAATGTGAATTACAAGCTTAGGTTGGGAGTGTGAATAATGTTTCAACGCAATGTATTTGCTAAAAGTATTTTAGCGGCAACGATGACTGGGGCGATTGCTTTAACGGGCTGTTCAAAACCTGCAGAAGAAAAAACAGAAAGCGCTACATCAGAACCAAAAGCCGCTGCAGCAAGTGGCGATACTATTAAAGTCGGGATCTTACATTCGCTGTCAGGCACGATGGCGATCTCAGAAACTTCTCTAAAAGATACGGCCTTGATGGCGATTAATGAAATTAATGCCAATGGCGGGGTATTGGGCAAAAAACTAGAACCTGTGGTGGTGGATCCGGCATCGGACTGGCCACTATTTGCGGAAAAAACCCGTCAGTTGATTACCCAAGACAAAGTAGCCGTGATTTTTGGTTGCTGGACGTCGGTATCTCGTAAGTCGGTTTTACCCGTGGTTGAAGAATTAAATGGCTTATTGTTCTACCCTGTTCAGTATGAAGGTCAGGAACAGTCTAAAAATATTTTCTACACAGGTGCAGCACCGAATCAGCAAGCGATTCCTGCTGTTGAATATCTGATGAGTGAAGAGGGTGGTAAGGCAGAACGCTTTGTACTATTGGGCACAGACTATGTTTACCCACGTACCACCAACAAAATCTTACGTGCATTTTTGAAGTCGAAAGGCATTGCCGATGCAGACATCATGGAAGAATATACCCCATTTGGTCATAGCAACTATCAAACCATTGTGGGCAATGTGAAGAAGTTTGCGGCAGGGAAAAAGACTGCTGTGATCTCGACCATTAACGGCGATTCAAATGTGCCGTTCTATCGTGAATTGGGCAACCAAGGCATCAAAGCTGCGGATATTCCAGTGATGGCGTTCTCTGTGGGTGAAGAGGAATTACGCGGTATCGATACCAAGCCGCTGGTAGGACACTTGGCGTCGTGGAACTACTTCATGTCGGTGAAAAATCCAGTGAATACTGAATTCACCAATAAAATGAAGCAGTATGCCGTGGAATACAAACTGCCAAATGCCGATAAATTTGTGACCAATGACCCGATGGAGGCTACCTATGTCGGCATCAATATGTGGAAACAAGCGGTAGAAAAAGCAGGAAGCACAGATGTCGATAAAGTGCGTGAAGCTATGGCCGGCCAAGAATTTAAAGCGCCATCGGGCTATACCTTGCAAATGGATGCGTCGAACCATCATTTGCATAAACCAGTCATGATTGGTCAGATCCGTGCCGATGGTCAGTTTGATGTGGTGCACAAAACCGCAAAAACCATTGCTGCAGAGCCATGGAGCCCGTACATCCCGAAATAATTCAATCCAAATGCCTACTGCCATTGTGTAGTGGGCATGTTTTGATGTGATCCCTAGATGGGGTTGTTCTATTACTCAATAGGGATGCTTATAAGATGAAAAAATTACGCAATTTCCCGATCCTGTTTCTATTCCTGAGCCAATTATTCTGTCTGCAAATCGTGCATGCAGAAACTGCAGCGAATGTCGTGCCTACGGTGCAATCTGTGCAGCAAGGTGACGCCATTCAGCAATTTGTTCGCGGTAGTTTTACCGAGCGCCGCAGTTTACTGAATCAATGGCCGGGCGATATTGAATCCTTAGATCAGTTGGCCGCATTGGTCGAAAAAGACCAGTTATATAGTGGTCAAAGTGGTCAAACCTATATTTTAGAAACTGACGAAAAATTATTGAGCTATCCTGATTTGCAAACCGTGACGGATTGGCCTGCCGATTTATCTCAAGTCACCTTGGTGAATACCCTTCGTAAAGCCTTAACGTTTGCGCAAGCGAAAGAAAAGCTGCAATCGGATGATTTAAACCAACGTTTGGATGCAATTGATATTTTAGAAAATAACTTGGCTGAGTTGGATGTTAAAAATATTAATCAATTGTATTTAAATGAAAAAAATAACAAAGTTAAAGCCCGTTTAGCGCAGCTCAAAGCACGCTTGGACTATCAAAATCCCGATGTTTTACAAAAAATACAGGCGGCCAAAGTGCTGCAAGATTCTAACCGTCCTGATGTGTTGGCGATGGTGGAACAGGAATTACAACAAGCCAACCTGCATCCTGAGTTAAAAGCCGCACTGACAGAAGCCAAGAGCAATATTAAAACTCGGATTCAAGCCAGTGAATGGACTGGACATGTCTTTTCAGGTCTCAGCACGGCCAGTATTTTACTACTGGCGGCGTTGGGCTTAGCCATTACGTATGGTCTGCTAGGCGTGATTAACATGGCGCATGGTGAACTGATCATGATCGGGGCCTATACCACTTATGTGGTGCAAAGCCTGTTTAAGAGTCATCTCAGTAGCTATGTCGATTGGTACTTGATTGCCGCGATTCCTGCTGCATTTATTGTAAGTGCTTTGATCGGCATGTTGATTGAACGTACTGTTATTCGTCCCTTGTATGGCCGTCAATTGGAAACACTATTAGCCACCTTTGGTGTGAGCTTAATTTTAATGCAAGTGGTGCGCATGGTTTTTGGTGCGCAGAACGTTGAGGTGTCGAATATTTCATGGCTGTCAGGGGGCATTGCTGTGACACCGAGTCTGATGCTGCCTTATAACCGTATTGCCATTATTGGCTTTACCGTTGCGGTACTCCTATTACTGGTTTACTTGCTGAATAAAACCCGCTTTGGTTTATTTGTTCGTGCCGTGACGCAAAACCGTCAAATGGCACAGGCCGTAGGTATCCGTTCTAGCCGCATTGACATGATGGCTTTTGGTTTAGGTTCGGGGCTTGCAGGTCTAGCAGGTTGTGCCTTAGCACAAGTCGGCAATGTCGGTCCTGATTTAGGACAAAACTATATTATTGATGCGTTTTTGGTGGTTGTGGTGGGTGGTGTTGGCCAAGTATGGGGCGCAGTACTGGCTGCCTTGGGTCTAGGTGTCAGTGGCACAGTGCTGGAAATCGGCATGGGTGCAGTCTTAGCGAAAATTATTCTACTGGTTCTTGTGATTTTGTTTATTCAAAAACGTCCACAAGGTTTGTTTGCCATCAAAGGCCGTTTTGTGGAGTAAGCGCATGAAAATCACTTCGTTATTATCAGATAAACCCTATAGTGGTATGGCGATTGCCGTGTGCTTTGCCATTTTGCTGATTTTGCCTTGGCTACATGTATTGCCAGCCGATTCAGAACTGCATTTATCAGCGTATTGGGTCACGCTCATTGGCAAGATTATGTGTCTCGCCTTGGTGGCATTGGCCTTAGATTTGGTTTGGGGCTATGCCGGCATTTTAAGCTTGGGGCATGGTTTGTACTTTGCCTTGGGCGGCTATGCCTTTGGCATGTATCTCATGCGTGAAGCGGCAGGCGATGGCTTACCCGACTTTATGCGCTTTTTGAGTTGGACTGAGCTACCGTGGTACTGGATGGGTACTGAACATATCGTGTGGGCATTGGCTTTGGTGGTTTTAGTTCCGGGATTGATTGCCTTCATTTTTGGCTTCTTTGCCTTCCGCTCAAAAATTAAAGGCGTGTATTTTTCAATTATTACCCAAGCCATGACCTTTGCTGCGGCGCTACTGTTTTTCCGCAATGAAACAGGCTTTGGCGGTAACAACGGCTTTACCGGTTTTAAAACCATCTTAGGTATGGATATTACCTCTGCACCAATGCGTGCAACCTTGTGTTTCCTCACGGCACTGACTTTGCTTATCTGTTTTGTCGGTTTACGTCACCTGATGAATAAACCCTATGGTCGCGTACTTGGTGCAATTCGTGACAGTGAAAACCGTTTGCAATATTTAGGTTATCGCACCTTATGGTACAAGCTCTCTGCATGGGTCTTGTCCGCTGTGATCGCAGGGATTGCAGGCGCTCTGTATGTCCCTCAAGTCGGTATTATTAACCCGAGTGAAATGAACCCTGTCAATTCGATTGAAATGGCGGTGTGGGTGGCTGCAGGGGGACGCGGTACGCTGATTGGCCCAATTTTGGGTGTAGGTTTAATCAATGGGGTGAAGACCTATTTTACGGTGGCTTATCCAGAGGCATGGTTATTGATTTTAGGTGCGCTGTTTATTGTGGTAACGATATTCCTGCCAAAAGGTTTGATTGGGCTATTAGAGCGGTTTAAAAAGGAGCGCAGCGAATGAATGATCAATGGGTTCAACCGCATGGCGGTCATGCTGTTGAAGGTTATGGACGACCGAAGGAGCAGGGTGCGGACTTCAGTCACGGGATTGCCCTGTATTTGGAAAAAGTCAGCGTTTGGTTTGATTCTTTCCGTGCATTAAATGATTTGTCGTTATATATCAAAGAAGGTGAGCTGCGCTGCATCATTGGTCCCAATGGTGCAGGAAAAACCACGCTGATGGATGTGATTACCGGTAAAACTCGCCCAACAGAAGGTTCGGCTTTTTTCGGGCAAACCTATGATTTGGCAAAAATGAGTACAGAGCAAATTGCAGAAGCTGGGATCGGTCGTAAGTTTCAAAAGCCTACTGTATTTGAAAATTTTACCGTGATGGAAAACCTGTTATTGGCAGCGCCGAAAGATAAACGGGTGAAAAAGAGTTTCTTCAGCAAACTCGATCCAGATGCGCAAAACGCCTTGGACGAATCTTTAGCACAAATCCGCTTAGAAGAATTGATCCATAAACCGGCAGGGCTGTTGTCACATGGTCAAAAGCAGTGGTTAGAAATAGGCATGCTACTAATGCAGCGTCCAAAATTGATTTTGCTGGATGAACCTGTAGCAGGAATGACCGATGCTGAAACAGAGCGTACCGCAGAGCTGTGTTTAGAGTTGAAAAAGAACCATACCCTTGTTGTGGTTGAACATGACATGAGCTTTATTGACACCATCAGTGAAAAAGTCACCGTGTTGGCGCAAGGTGCGATTTTGGCAGAGGGTACATTGGCCGAAGTCCAAGCCAATGAAGATGTCATTGAAAAATATCTCGGACGTTAAGGAGCAGACCATGTTAGAAGTCAAAGACGTCAATCAGTTTTATGGTGGCAGTCATATTTTAAGAGATGTGACATTTGCCGCTCCCGTGGGGGCATGTTCAGTGGTGCTCGGGCGAAATGGTGTGGGTAAAACCACCCTCTTAAAATGTTTAATGGGCATTTTACCGATCAAGTCTGGGCAGATCTTACTGGATGGCAAAGACATTTCTAAACTGAGTCCAGAGCAACGTGTACGTGAAGGCTTGGCTTATGTACCGCAAGGACGGGACATTTTTTCAACCTTGACCGTTGAAGAAAATATTTTGATTGGGATGGCAAAATTTAAAGGCGCTAAAACCCGAAAAGTGCCAGAACATCTCTATGAGATTTTCCCCGTATTGGATGAAATGAAACATCGTCGAGGTGGAGATTTATCTGGTGGTCAGCAGCAACAATTGGCGATTGCCCGTGCGCTCGCTTCCGAACCACGGGTATTGATTTTAGATGAACCGACCGAAGGCATTCAGCCGTCGATTATTAAAGACATTGGCCGTGTGATTCGTCAGTTAGCCGATGGCGGAGAAATGGCGATTGTTTTGGTTGAACAGTTTTATGATTTTGCAGAAGAACTGGCAGATGAATATACCGTGATGGCGCGGGGGCAAGTGATTGCACAAGGTGTCGGTAGTGAAATGCCTGAAAAAGGCATTCGGGAATTGGTGGCGATTTAATATTTAGTTGACTGCGATGTGTGGCGGGCTTGTATCAATCAAGCTCGTTACTCTTTTCATTCAATTTACTACGCTCAAAAAATCGTTGCTGGTCATGGAAATGGCATCAAAAAAACGAGTGGCATAAATTTTTTTTGTTTTAAACCATAAGCTTAAGTTGTTCTCAGTATCGTCATTTGAAGCTTCAGCATGTCGTGCTTCAGTGATGCTAAGTGCAGTACTGAAACTTTGGTAAAGGGCGAATGGGCATCCATCAGTATTCGATCAACTGCAGTCGAATATACAAAATATCTGCTTTATTTTTGTGTGGATTACATTAATCTAAATGTACGACATAACAAGAAGATAAGAATATGGACGCGATATTATATTTGATCCCACCGAATGATTTGGAAACACTGATTTTAGAAGCAGAAACCCCTCAAGATGTCTTGGATTCACCTTTTGTACAACACTCCTTTTTTTTAGGGGAAGCGTGGCAAGAGTTGAATCCATTATTAAGCGTGAACAGTGATTCAGTTGCGGCACTGAGTTATGCCATTCAGGCAGAACATCCTTTGTCAGAGCGACGACCGGGACTGAGCCTTGCAGTGCATTACAATACTGTAGTTCGCGTTGCAGAAATCCATCAGGCATTACAACAGTTAAGCGTGGATGAAATCAAAAAACGTTATTTGGTCACGATTGCAGAAACCGCACCTGAGCAAGAGCTTAAATTGGCCGAATTAAAACTACTTTTTTTACAGTTACAAGATCTTTATCGTGATGCGGTGCGTCATAATTTATCGGTGCTGAGTGTGATACAAGATGGTATTCGTTTGGATAAATTACCATAAACACAGCTCAATACGGGCTATAACTGAAGTTGCATCAGGACCAGATCACGCCATTCACCAAACTTTTGTCCCACTTCGGGCATATAACCTGTTTGCTTAAAGCCTAATTTTTTGTGCAGGGCAATCGAGGCGCTATTGCCGTGATCAATGCCAGCGATCATGACATGCATACTTTGGCTTTTTGCATGCTGAATTAGGTGCTCTAATAATTGCTGACCAAGACCCTGTCGAGCATAGTTTGGGTCAATATAGACAGAATGCTCAACAGTATGTCGATAGCCAGCAAAATGGCGGAAAGAACCATAGTCAGCATAACCGGCGATTTGCTGTTGATCCTGATCTTCAATCACCACAAAAGGAAAATTTTGCTTTTGGAAATCCTGCAATTTCTGTTGAAAAGAGTCAAGAGTGTAAGCTTGATCATTCCATGTCGCAAAGCCGTTGAGAACTTCATGATTATAGATTGCGAGAATGGCCGCTAAGTCTTGTGGAGTTGCAGGTCGAATGAGAAAAGACATGCGCAAATTTCTGATAAAAATAAAGTCAATTTAAAAACTTAGGCATAAAAAAAGCAAGGTGATGAACCTTGCTTTTTTCTTCATCGCGTTCTGAGTCGAACTTAGAAGTGGTATTTCACCAAAGCGCTGACATCGTTTTGGTCCTGACCTTTCAGGCCATATTTGTTGTTCCAAACCGAGTGTTCAACACCTACGTAGAGCTTAGTCTTAGGAGAGATATGCTTACCTATATTCCATTTATATTGGCTTGTCCAGTTTAATTCACTAGCTTGCGCCCCTTTTTCAGCTGTTGACCAGTCAAGGAAAGCATCTACTAGAAAATCTTCAGAGCCAATTTTAAATGGCACAGCATAAGTGATCGTCATTTGATAATCATCTTTAGTACCGGCTGATTTAGAATCATTATCGGCTTTATAGAAGTTGATGTTTGCATACTGTGTATATGGAATGTCTAAAGCAAAGCCAATACCATACAAGAAGTTATTAAACTCAGAATTTTTGTCGTAGCCGGCATTATGTTCCCAAGTCGTTGCAATCAGAACGTCTTTGATCGGCCCCATAGAAAGGTCTTTACCAGAAACTTCGCCTAAGCTAAGGCGCGGTGCAAGCTCAAGGTAAGTCGATGCTTCATCATCTTTGTCCCAAGCTTGGTCAACGAAGAAGAATACATCTGAATATTTCAGTTTAGCGGCATATTCAGCTGTGATCGTTTTCTGTTCATTGTTGTCACCATCAAAAGGCACAACATAATTTTCACCATATAGGCCAGTTAAGCTGAAATCTTGCCATACGATAGGTGAAGCTTGAGTGAAAGCAGCAGCAGATGCTAATGCACATGATGCAACGATTTGTGTAAGTTTCATTAAAAAATATCTCCCCCGAGAAGCACTGAAAGCATACAGATTATTAAGCAAAAATAAAGCCAAATTTTACTCAACGGCAAAATTGTTTTGTAATTTGAAGGGGAAATACGCTGTGAATGATCGATGACGGTAAAAGCGAGATTTTGAGTTTGAATGGAATTGTGCAAATAGAAGGTGGGCGTCGACGAAATGCACAAAAATATGACCCAAATCAATTAAAACAATGCAAATCTACAATAAAGTCTTACTTTTTTATGGATATTAAAAAAATATCAAAATAGCACTTGCAAAATTCTAACTTAAGACCGATATTCGAAGTATAAGGACACGGATCTGCAGACTCTAAAGTGTTCATCATTCAATGTGGAGGACGACGTTCCATACAAAGTTGAAGATGGTCATTGCTGTAACATTTACAGCAAATGTAACGTGCCAAGATAATAAGTTTTGCACAAATTTTTATAGCTAATACAGATAGATATGAGGATGATATTATGAACATTGAAATCCGTACAGATAAAAACATTATAAACAGTGATCGACTAATTACATACGTTCGTGCAGAACTTAATGAAGAATTTCAGCGCCATAGTGAACGCATTACCCACTTTTCGGTGCATTTAAGTGATGAAAATGGGGACAAGGGCGGCAGCGACGACATCAAATGTATGATTGAAGCACGTCCAGCAGGTTTGAAACCTGTCGTGGTCAACCATCGTGGTCATAATGTAGATACAGCTATTCACGGTGCAATTGATCGACTTAAACGTAGTCTTGAACATGTGTTCGAAAAGAAAGAGAACCCACGCAGTACGCAACCTGCTTTTGCTGAAGCGGATGACAGCGTAGACGACGAATAAGTCTCAAAATTTAAAAAAAGCCCTGCGGGGCTTTTTTTGTGTGTTTTGTATTTTGTTTTACATGAAATTCAAACAAACGCAGCTTTATTCGGCATAATAGATCAAAATAAATTGAAGTGAGCTTTCCAGATGTTAACAGCGCAACAACAGCTTTTTGTGCAAGCGTTAGAAGAACAAGATCTTGCACAGGTGCAACGCCTGTTGGCAGATGGTCTTAATCCAAATTTTATCGACTTTGAAAAAGGACCTGCGGTTTCTGTATGGTCTGATGGTTTGTTTAAATGGTGGGAAATGGTTTGCGAAGCGTATGAAGCAGGCCAACCCTTAACAGCAGAACAGAAAACACAACATTTAGACGTACATATGCAAATCTTGGAAGCGCTGATTCAAGCCAAAGCCAATGTGCATTTATGGGATGCTGAAGAAATTTATGGTCCATTATGGGATGCCGCGAGTGCAGCATGTGTCCCTGCGGTACAGCGTTTATTGGATGAAAAAGTGAATCCAAATATGATTGATAGCGATGGTTTAACCATTTTGTCGTCGATTAGTGAATTATTTTTTGACTGTGATTTTGACGCGGTAAATTGGTCGGAAGCATTGGAAGAAGAAAAACAAACCTTGGAGCTTTTGCGTAGCCATGGCGCAAAAATGACCAAAGAATTAGCATAATTGTGAGTAAAAACATGACTGTATTTAAAGTTTTAAGCATTGCAACATTATCCAGTTTGAGCCTGTCTGCATTTGCGGCGGATTTTTCATTTGACCGTCCGGGCGCGGGTATGGGCACAGGCATTACCCCTGTAGGTCGTTTGGCATGGGAACAAAGTTTGCCAGCAGCGAGCTATAGTGAAAGTCGTGATGAAAATGGTGAAAAAGTAAAAAGCACCACTTTAAATGCAGACATGTTATTCCGTACTGGTTTGGCAAAAGATTTGGAATTGCAATTGGGTTGGCAAGGTCCTACATGGTCTAAAACCAAAGTTGCGGGTCGCTCAGTTGAAGACGATGGTTTGGGTGATGTCAGCATTGGCCTGAAAAAAGCCATTGATTTGAATGGTGAGAAATTGTCGATGGCTATTCTTGCTGAAGCCATTATTGCAACAGGCAATGAAGGCTTTAGTGCTGAAGATGACATTTATAGTCTGACTTCCGCTGTGGCTTATGATTATAGCGATACAATTGGGACTTCAATGACCATGCGTTATGAGGTTCAAGATGGTGATTGGGCTGTGAGTGCCATTCCGGGAATGGAATATCAAATAGCAGGTAATTTATCGGGTTTCTCTGAGCTGGTTTATCGCAAAGCAGAGAGTACCGATCAGGAAGTGTCTTTGGCTTCAGGTCTGACATATGCCGTTTCGGATCGTATGCAGTTGGATGCGAGCGTCGGTCTAGAACTCACTGGCGGTCATAAAAATTATCAGTCAGGTTTGGGCGTATCTTACCTGTTCTAAAAGAACCCTAAATTTTAAAACGTATAAATACAGACTGAGGATGAATTCAGCTGAATGAAACAATGGACTTATGTTGCGGCAGCGGCTGTGCTGTCGTTCAGTATGGGCGTTTCTGCTCAGGATGCATTACTTTCAGCTGAAGATGCTTTTCCTTTCTCGGTCGTCTCCGATCGTGCAGATCAGGCGGAGCTGAGTTGGGATATTCCAGCGCATTATTATCTGTATCAGCACAAAATAGAGGTGAAGCAGGGCAATCAAGTTTTGGCTTTGGATTTGCCTGCTGCTGAGGATTTAAAAGACGATAACTATGGTCATACGCAGGTGTATTACCAACAGTTGAGTTTTAAAATTCCAACTCAAAAGCTGCAGACCTATCAAGTCAGTTGGCAAGGCTGTGCCAAGGATCGGGTGTGTTATCCACCACAGAGCATCAGCTTTGAAACGGATGCTTCTGGCTTGGTCACACAGCAAAATCTTGCCAGTCCAAATAAACGCTTACTCGACTTCGCAGCAGAAAATAATGCCGAACAGCCCACGGCGAATCGTTTAGATCAGCAAAGGGCAGAGAATGCTGCATTGGCTTCTGAACGCTATACCGCAAGTGACCAAATGTGGTCTGAAAAATTAGCACAAAGCTCTATATTTTATGGACTTTTGCTGTTTTTTGGACTGGGTTTTTTGTTGGCTTTTACGCCATGTTCATTGCCAATGCTGCCGATTTTAACCTCACTGATTGTCCGCGACAGCCGAGGTTTAAAAGCATGGATGATTGCACTGACTTTTGTCACCAGTATGGCGATGGTGTATGCCATTCTCGGTTTGGTGGCATCGTCTGCAGGTTTGAATTTCCAGCGTTGGTTGCAACAACCTTCGACTTTAATTGCCTTTAGCGTACTCTTTGTGGTTTTTGCCCTGAATTTATTTGGTTTATTTGAACTGAAATTGCCACGCAGTTGGGTCAATCGCTTAGACCAAGCTCAGTCGATGCAAAAGGGCGGTAGTCTCGTTGGCGCTGGGGTCATGGGGATGATTTCAGCATTGCTGGTCGGTCCTTGTATGACAGCACCGTTGGCAGGCGCATTATTATTCATTTCCCAAACCCAAAGTCAGTGGCAAGGTGCATTATTGTTATTCACTCTCGGCTTTGGCATGGGTACCCCGCTATTGTTGGCCAGTGTCCTTGGCTCACGGGTATTGCCTAAAGCGGGTTTGTGGATGAACCAAATCAAGGTGCTCTTTGCTTTCATCATGTTGGCCTTGGCTTTGTATTTCATTCGACCTTTGATCAGTGAAGCTTGGTTACAGTGGTTATCCCTTGCTCTGGGTCTGGTGTTTAGCGCTTATGTGCTTTGGCGCATTTTATGGCGCAGTACTCAGCTCAAATGGCTGTATATCTTGGTGTTCTGTGCAGCCGTACCTTATATTGTGTACAGTCAATATCAACACAGCCAACGTTTTTTAGTCGAAGAAAACCAACAACAAAGTGCTTGGCATGTGGCACATACAGCGGAAGAGTTTCAACGTTTGTTAAGTGAAATTCCCCAAGGTCAATCCGCGATTATTGATGTCTATGCCGATTGGTGTGTGGCCTGCCAGCCGATTGAACATAAAGTTTTAAAATCGGCTTCGGTACAACAGGCTTTGGCACCGTATTACTTAATTAAGTTAGATTTGAGTCAGTATGATGCAACCCATCAAGTGCTACTCAATCAATGGGATATTTTAGGGCCACCGACCTATTTATTTTTAGATATAGCGCATCAAGAGATACGTGGACTACGCTTGACGGGCGCTTTTAGCGAGAAAGAATTGCTAGCGCAATTGGAAAAATTTAAATCGCGTGGAGAATAAAAATGATGCAATTATATATTGCCAATAAAAACTATTCGACGTGGTCTATGCGACCGTGGTTGGTGTTACATGCGTTTAATTTACCCTTTCAAGAGATCTTGATTCCTTTTTCTGAAGAAGCAGATGGCGGAGCGTTCAAGCAGCAAATGTTAGCCCTACATGCCAATGGCAAGGTGCCCCTACTGCAACATGACGGTGTGATGATTTGGGACTCATTGGCGATTTGTGAATATTTGGCAGAGCAGTTTCAAGAACTCCCGTTGTGGCCAAAAGCTGCTACACAACGTGCATGGGCACGGAGTATTTGCGCGGAAATGCACAGTAGTTTTATGCAATTGCGTAGCTTATGCAGTATGAATCTGCAGGCGGATTATGGTCGGCATGGTCAGAGATTATGGTCTGAACATGCTGAATTACGTGCTGAAGTAGCGCGAATCGAGCAGATTTGGTCGAGTCGTGCTGCGGTGGATGGCTTTTTATTCGGTGAATTTAGTATTGCCGATGCGTTTTTTGCACCCGTGGTAACACGTTTACAGACCTTTCAGTTACCTGTGAGTGACAACACACAGCGTTATATGCAAAAGATTTTGCAGCATCCTTCTGTGGAGGCATGGATCGCGGCTGCTCAACTGGAACAGCCAGTCCGTCGTATGGAACAGTATCCACGTTAAAAGCTTAATGTCGCGTCTTACCTATATAAAAGTTTTAAACCAAATGGCTAAAGCTTTGTTGTTCGGTGTAGGCCATCACCATGTTGCGGCCGCCAGCTTTAGCTGCGTATAGCGCTTGATCTGCATGGGTCAGCAATTGTTGCGGTACCAATTCTGGCGTAGAAATCGCAATGCCAAAACTGGCTGTCACATGAATTGACTGACCATCATGTCCCCAAATTTCAAGCTGCTCAATGGCTTTTCGACAGCGCTCTGCAATGAATATCGCTTGTTCTAAGTTAGAATTTTTTAACACCAAAATAAACTCTTCCCCGCCAAAACGCCCAACCACATCACTACCGCGTAAATGTTGGTTTAATACTTGGCTGACGAGAATCAAGGTTTCATCGCCTTTATCGTGTCCATATTCATCATTGATGCGTTTGAAATGGTCTAAGTCCAATAAGACCAGTGCATATGTATCTGTTTTAGCACTATCGAGCTGTTCCAAACATTGATTGATACTGCGTCGATTAAATAAATTGGTCAGTGGGTCGACTTGACTAAGTTTTTGAATCAGATGCTCTCGGTGACGCCATTGGCTGAGTAAGATTTCAAATAAAGCCAAACAGGTTAATAAAATAGGAACAATGAAAAAGATCATTGAGAAGAGCCAAAAACTATTTTGATAGCCATAGGCATGAGGTTGAAAAATCGGGGCATAGGGGATAATGCCGCGGATGCTTAAATACATACAAATGGATAAAAAAATCGTGGCTGGAATCAGCATGCTATAGACGATTTTTCGTGTAAATAGTACCAATCCAACGGTCACAAGGCTCACGTAGGAGATCATAGTGGCTGGACTCATGATGCCAATTAAATAACCATCACGACATAAAGAAATGACGAATAAGCCGACCGAAAGATAAGGCAAAATCAGTTGAATCTTGGGATTATCTTTTCCAGCATAGCAAGGCCAAATCAGCAGGACCATTAAGCAAAAAAAGACGATGTTGGTCCACAATTGAGAGTGGATGAGCTCAAGGTTAACCCACTGCCAAAGTTCTGGCGTGACATAAACATAAAATTTCCAGATGATCCAAAGCAGATGAATGGCTGAGCCAAGCATCAGCATGAGCATACACTTTTTCAGGATACTCCAATTCATCACCACTTCATCTTCCAGTAAATACTGGGCGATTCTATTGCGGAGGATCATGTCACGTATGCTTGATTTCACCGTCATCCTGTGTCATTGCCCTGTTCGAGTTATCAGTTTTTTTCTTAAAGTTTATATAGATATCATTTTATAGGCTTACATTAGCATGAAAATTTACACTTGATAACGGTCAAGAACCGCTCAGTAATTTTAAATTTTTTGCGAGTTCAAAATGATTGTTCTAAAAATAAAACATAGTGTCATAAGGATCGGGATTATTCTATTTATGAAAAGTGATTACACTAGGCTCAAGTTAATAACAACAGCTTTAGGTTTTAGTCATGAAAATTCTGCATATTGATTCAAGCATCATGGGCGACGCTTCAGTTTCACGTCAACTCAGCGCTGAAATTGTACAACAGCTACAGCAAAAACATGGTGATGCGGCACAGGTTCAACATCTCGATTTAGCTGTACAGCAGATTCCACATCTCAGCAGTGAAATTTTGATGGGTCAAAATGCAGAACAATCGGCTTTAGGCGAGCAGTTGTTGCAACAGTATTTAGATGCCGATGTGGTTGTGGTTGGTGCTGCTATGTATAACTTCGGTTTGCCATCAACTTTGAAAGCATGGATTGACCGTATCAGTGTTGCTGGTCGTACCTTTAAATATACAGAACAAGGTCCAGTGGGCTTGGCAGGTGATAAAAAAGTCTATATTGCCAGCAGTCGTGGCGGCGTGTATGGCGATAACAGCCCTGTAGATTATCAAGAAGGTTTATTAAAAGCCGTATTTAATTTTACAGGTGTTAGCGATATTGATGTGATTCGTGCCGAAGGTGTCAATATGGGACCTGACATGAAAGCACAAGCAATGGCGACAGCTCAGGCTCAAATTCAAGCCATTTAATTGATTGATATTTCCCTCTTAGGTCAGCATCTGCTGACCTTTTTTTATGGTGACTTTGATCCGTTTCAGGGAATTAGTTTTCAGGGATTAGTCCTGATCCAGTCGGTGTGCAAAATCGGCTAAATCACTCAGCGCACGTTGTCCTTCTTCAAACCAAGAGCTAAACATTTGGAAGTTATGCCACATGCCAGTGTACAGCTTAAATTCGACATCTAGGCCGGCTTCTTCTGCTTTGACTTTAAAGCGCTGCGCATCATCCAATAAAATTTCTTTAGAACCCACTTGAATATGAATCGGAGGCAGTCCTTTGAGCTCGGCAAAAAAAGGCGAGACCAATGGATCAGCTCGATCGACCGAGCGTGGTACATAATAATCAATGCCTGTTTCGAGGGCTTCTATGCTTAACAGCGCATCATGCTTACGGTTATAGCGTAGGGACTCACTGCTCAACGTCAGGTCTAAAAACGGTGACATCAACACCAAACCACTGACTTGTGGAAGTTGTTCCTGTTGAATTTTAAGGGCTAAGGCAAGCGCTAAGTTTGCACCACAAGAGTCGCCTGACAAAATAATATCTTTGGCTTGAATCCCTTGATCTAATAACACTGCATACACATCAAAAAGGGCATCGAGTGCTTCAGGAAACTGTGCTTCTGGGGATAAAGGATAATCCAAATGTAACACTTGCATTTGCGTGCGTGCCGCAACTTGAGTCAGAAACGCCCGATGTGTGTTCATCGAACCCAAGAAAAATGCGCCCCCATGAATATGAAAAATGAGTTGGGTCGATGCCTGTTGCGGTTTGATTTCTTCGGCTTTTAAGCCGGCTAAACGAATCGGGCGAATTTGTACATCCGGGTTTTGGGGAAATGCACGACACATTTGTTCCAAAGCAAACCTTAAAGTATTGGGCGGTAAATTGAACTGGCTCGGCCCACGAATTGTTGTTTTTAAAATGCTTTCTGTAATCAGTTGTTTCGTCAGTGGCGATATCTTCATTGTCTTTCCATCTTTTTCTATTTTAGGAATCGTGTGAGCATATTTACCAACACAAATTACAAGGTTACACTAAACGGTCACATACAAAAATTGATAAATTGTTGTGACTTTTGGATACTAATGTCGTCTATATCAGACCAGGGAAATAAACAAAAATGAAAAAAATTGCACTAGCATTAGGATTGATGAGTTTAGCCGCATTTGCAAATGCTGCAGACCCGCTAAATGGTACAACTTGGAAAACCATTGATGATAAAACCAAGCAGCCAAAAGCGATTGTAAAATTCACCGAGCAAAAAAATGGTACGCTTTCTGCGAGCATTCAGTCAGTTTTGACACCAGGTGAAGAGAACGCTTGTAAAAAATGTGAAGGCCCATATCACAACAAATCATTAAAAGGCTTGCGAATTGTGACCGGTCTTAAAAATGTAGGTGGTACAAGCTATGAGAGCGGTTCAATTTTGGATCCTCAATCAGGTAAAACTTACAAGTTAAAAGGTCAATTGGCTGATGGCGGCAAAAAATTAGAGCTTCGCGGCTTTATTGGTGTTGCTGCTTTAGGTCGTAACCAAACATGGATCCGCGCCAACTAATTTGACGTGATTCCAACAAAAAGCCTGACGATGTCAGGCTTTTTTTATGACTGCTTGCTCAGTCAAAATTGAACAAGGGCAGTGCATGAGTGTGATGAAAACATTTATTTCAATGCACGGTAAGCGTTTTCATCATAGCCAACCAATAAGTCGCTACCTGTATCCAGTACTGGGCGTTTAATCATGCTGCTATGCGCTGTTAAGCACTGAATCAAATTTTCTTCACTGGCTAAGGCTGTCTGTTGCTCTTCTTCACTGAGTCTTTTCCATGTGGTGCCTTTTTTGTTGAGAATCACATCAGCACCTTTGGCATCGAGCCATTTTTTTACGGTTTCAGCATCAATCGCTTGTTTTTTATAGTCATGAAATTCGTAGGTCAGGCCTAATTCGTTGAGCAAGTCGAAAGCTTTTTTCATGGTATTACAGTTTTTGATGCCATAAATTTTAAGCATGAACAGGTGTCCTCAATTATTCAAAACAATAAGATAAAAAATACAATTCAGCATTATCCTACAGGCTAATTCATCAATGCTCAAAGCACGATCGTGATGTGGATTAAGAAATAAATGTTTTGCTGTACAAGTCGCATGCTGTAAATATTAGGCATTGTCATCAAAACGACATTTTGGCGTTTTAGAATAGCCTACAGAACAAAACGAATCAGAAAAGAAAGCGATGCCATAACTAGAAAATTCAGCCTAAGGTTGCACAGTCAGAAGTAAAAATAAAGCGAGAATAAGAATTTGCTGTGCAGATCGAATTTTTAGCTGTTTTATTTGGGGGAGTCTAGAGATGTAAGGGCTAGATAAGAGAAAACCCGCATTTAATCATCCTGATCATGCGGGTCTCAGTCCAACGTCCATTGTCACATCCTTGAAAACAAGCTAAATCATTTAGTTTGTTTTTATACTTCCTTCGGCGTCCAATCCTTTTGTGTCATCCTGACATGTCCCTTTGCCGTGCGACCATAATGCTACGTTCGAGTTGTGAGATAAATCCACAAATTCGTCATGTAATGTGAGAAATAACCTCTAATTGAGTAAACAATCGTTCACTCAATTAATTGCTGAAAGCTTAAATTTTATAGTCAATAATCACTGGGGCATGGTCGCTAAACCACTCATCTTTGAATACCCAAGCATTCACGGTACGTTCTTTCCAGTCAGGTGAACATGCATGGTAGTCGATACGCCAACCCACATTTTTGGCACGGGCTTGTCCGCGGTTAGACCACCAAGAGTAAAGCTCGGCTTCTTTACGTACCTCACGGAAGGTGTCGACATAGCCAAGTTCATCATAAATATGATCGAGCCATGCACGTTCATGTGGTAAGCAGCCCGAAGCCTTTTGGTTCCCAGACCAATTTTTAATATCAATACGTTTATGCACGATGTTGTAGTCACCGCAAACAATCACTGACTTATTTTCAGCACGCCATTGCTTCAAAATTTGTTTGTATTCGTTTAAAAATAAATCTTTACGTGCCTGAGCTTCTTCACCCGATGAACCAGAAGGCAGGTAGAGCGAGCAAATATGTGCAGTTTGTCCAAGTCCTAAATCGAACTCAGCAGAAATAAAGCGGCCTTGGCTATCGGCTAATTCAAAGCCTAAGCCATCTTTCACTGATACAAAGGGTAGGCGGCTATAAATCGCAGTACCGGCATAGCCTGGGCGTTCTGCAGGGAAAAGGTGTGTAAACCAACCTTCGGGTTTAAATTTATCGGTCCATTGTTCATGGGTAATGCGGCTTTCTTGCATGCAGATGACATCGGCATCTGAAGTTGCCATCCAGTCAAAAATACCTTTTTTTTCAGCGGAACGCAGACCATTCACATTAATTGAAACGACACGTAAAATTTTTTGATCACTTGGATAGCTACTCTTTGGTATCATGCTCAGGTTTAACCTCAAACTTAAAAAAATGGAGCACCTCATGACAGCGCAAGCGGCATTTAATCCACAAGCTTTTATCGAACTCGCATTATCACGTGGTGTGCTTAAATTTGGTGAGTTTACTTTAAAATCGGGTCGTGTGAGTCCTTATTTTTTTAATGCAGGTCTACTGAACGATGGTGAAGCCTTATCATTATTGGCTTCTGGCTATGCAGCTAAATTAACACAATGCGATAATGTGGAAGTGGTCTTTGGCCCAGCTTATAAAGGTATTCCATTTGTAGCCGCTACGGCTGTCGCACTGTCACAAAACCATGGTGTGAGCGTACCTTGGGGCTTTAACCGTAAAGAAGCGAAAGACCATGGCGAAGGCGGTGTATTGGTTGGTGCGTCTGTTGAAGGTAAAAAAGTCTGGATCATTGATGATGTGATCACTGCGGGTACAGCGATTCGTGAAGTAGTAACTATTCTGAAAAATGCCGGTGCACAAATTGCGGGCGTATTGGTGGCGCTAGACCGTCAAGAAAAAGGTCAGGGCGATTTGTCTGCGATTCAAGAAGTGCAAAAAGAACTCGAAATTCCTGTACATGCTTTAATCACTATGAAAGATTTAATGACTTTCTTAGATGCAAAAGGCGAAACTGAAGCCTTGGCGAAAATGGAAGCGTACCGTGTTAAATACGGCATCTAATTTTTCGGGATTTCAAAAGGCAGCTGAAGCTGCCTTTTTTACGTCTTTAAATGATGATTGTTGCATCTAACTAACAAAAAACGTGAAATATTGCTTAAAAAGTAGGCGTTAAACGTGAAGAATCAATAAAAAGCCGTCTCAGTGCGCTATTTACTGAAACGGCTTTAGTTAAAGTATTGATACTTATAGAAAATTTAAAGAATTTCGTATAACGTGTATTATGTTAATTTTAGTGAAACTTTAAAAACTCCATATCAATAAGAATAATAGATGTTTCAAGCTAACTGGTTATAATTAATGAAATTGTACAAAATCTGATTTATAAACATGACTTACGAAGAAATTAAAGATTTAACATTACAACTGACTTATCGCGATAAATTTCGACTTGCTCAACTACTCATTCAAACTGGAAGAAAAGAGGAAGAAGAACAATACGTTGAAAAAGTGAAAGAAGATAACTCTATAGATTTAGATTATGTATCAGAACGACTACTTAAAAGCCGTCCAAGTAAAGTAAAAAGCTTGGAAAATTTCATCGATGCTATGTTTCAATTTAAAGGATCTATTTCAGAGGAAGATAGATCCATAATTGTCTCTAACCTACAGAAAAAGAAAATTATAAAAATAGAAAAAAATGTAGTTCTGTATTTAATGTAGGTAGTTATACGAAGTAAAAAAGCGTGGCTCCAGTATCCACACTTTTTATAACTCGTTTTATGTCAATTTTAGGAAAAATTTATAATGGAAAAGGGTGCTGAAATCTCAGAATGCAGTAAATATCGTTATTCTCTTTGGAGAATTTGGGATAAGGATAAACCCATATTTACATTTATAGGATTAAATCCTTCGACAGCAGACCATGTTCAAGATGATCCCACTATAACTCGCTGTATTAACTTTGCTAAAAGTTGGGGGGGCGGAGGTATTTATATGGCCAATCTATTTGCATATAGAGCCACTAAACCCCAAGAGATGATGGCTCAAGAAGATCCTATTGGTACTCAAAATGATGAATATCTATACCGTTTAGCTTCTCAGTCAAAACACATCATTGCTTGTTGGGGAAACGATGGAGCTTTTAAAGAGCGGTCAGCTTTTGTAAAACAGCTTCTGAAAGACAAACTGTACTATCTTGAATTAAATAAAAGTGGAGAACCGAAACATCCTCTTTACATCCATTCTTCAACTCAAATAAAGCCTTTTTTAGACCCCATTTAACATAATGGCGATTATACGCAATACACTTGTATATTAATATAAAAATCAATCGCTTAAAAATTTCACCTTGGTCGCAAAAACAGTAAAAAGCCGACTTTGAAACAAGTCGGCTTTTTTATGAGCAGTTTTGATATATTCTGCCAACAAAATTGATCAATATTTAATCAAATTGTCGTTTTTCTCTGGCTTATCAATACCCCACATCCCGAAACTATCCCCAATTTCTGCGGACAACTCTTGGGATAAAATAGGCCAACTTTGTAAGCTAAAACTTACACAGATTTAAGGATTTTGCGGATTGGTAATCCAAAGCATTAGCCCTATGATGAATACATAAGGGAACTGGATGTTTCTAGAAAACAAGAATAAGAAAATAGCGCAAGGAATGGGCAGCACGAGATCAGTAAGACTAGCAACCCGATATGAAAAAGCCCGACAGGATGTCGGGCTTTTTTATTGTCTGAATATTTTCGGATAATCCGTATTATATTAATTTTAGTTGAACTTAAAACTAGGCATAAAGATAAATGAAAATAGGGATCTTTTGGTACTGGAATAATCAAGTCATTGGTATTGCACATTCCTTTAATATTACGAAAGCAGACTCTATTGGCCTGATTGATAGCCCATATACACATATTGAATATTGGATTACATTGCAAGAAAAGTATTCTGAACTACAAAACTATGAGTATGAACAGATCCCAAGAGGTCGAGTAATTTTTGATACCAACAAAGAAAAATCAATTATTTATTTGGATAAGACATTGTTATATAAATCAAAAATTAATAAAGTCTATGATTTTTTTAATTTAAATCCAGAACGATCGGTGCTAAAAAAAGACTCACACTATCAAATTTGACCAACACTACTGTTAGATCAACAAACTTGCGTTAAAATACACACGATCACTCTTAGAATGGTAAGCGATATGAGAAAACGTCTTAAAGATTATAATATTGAACAAGTATCTACTCGTGAAAAGGTTTCTGGACAAGTTTTACCTATAAAGTTTAGTAATGATGAAGCAACTAAACGAGTTGTTATGCATAGTGCTAGACGAGTGATCCAGCAACATAAAGCAGAAATACAAGAGTTAGCTTATAAATGAGCTTGATTAGTTCGACATTCGTAATTGCTGTACATGACGAGATTTTGCTTCAAACAGGTGTAGGTCGATCTGGTTGCCAGATTGAGAAACTGGAAAGCGTCCTAAACCGTATAGATCAGCAAATGTATTACAGTAATGTGAGTGATATCTTTGAAATTGCTGCATGGTTTGGTATTGCAATTTCTAAAGGGCATGCATTTGTCGATGGAAATAAAAGAACAGGGCTAGCAGTGATGCTAACTTATCTTGAAATCCAAGGTGTGACCATTCAAGAACACACGGGTTTAGATGATTTAATGGTTGATATCGTTGAATCCCAAGAAGATCATGAGCTTTTAGCCAAACTGGTAGCAGGATTCTTATATGAGCTATCTATAATTTAATTTATTCAATCTGTATTTTTATTTTTTGGTCGTTAATGTTAGAAAGTATCTCCTTATAAATTAAATAGTTTTCATCATCTCGGCATACAAAAAATACTTCTTCAACACAGTCATATTGGGGAAGTGTTGAAAGTATGGTACCAATTGCAATTTCGGCTGCCAGTTGGCGAGGAAAACCATAAACACCTGTACTGATGTTTGGAAAAGAAATAGTTTTTACACCAACATGGTTAGCTTTCATAATCGCATTACTATAAGCATCACAAAGCAATTGTGGCTCATTACGCTCACCATCTAACCATCTTGGCCCAACAGCATGAATAAGATATTGGGCAGGCAGGTTTCCAGCAGTAGTAACTTCTGCTTGTCCAGTTGAACACCCGCCTTTTTCTTGATGAAGTTGAATACATTCAGTCTTCATCAAAGGTCCTGCTTTTTTATGAATGATATAATCAAGCCCACTGCCACCAAGCAAAGACTTATTCGCTGAATTAACGATAGCCTGTACAGCGAATGTTGTAATATCTGTTTGGATTAAAATAACTTTCTTAAGATTACTCATTTTATCACTATAATAAAATCGCTAAGGTAGCAGTAATTTTTTGGAAAACCAACATGACTGAAAAAGAACATATTAATCAATATATTAAGAGCACGTGTGATTTAATCATTCAACATGTAAAAAACATTATCACTCTTCAAGAAAACATTAATAAACCATGGGGATATAGCTCCAGATTAATGGAGCATTTATTTCATCCAGAAAATGAACTGCTTTTTAAAGGATACTCAAAGAATATTTTTAATAATAAATCAGCAATGGCTATTAAGCCATGGAAAGAACATATTGTTCCCATGGCTTATGTCTTTAACAACTTATGGGTATTAATTGAAAGCAATGAATTATCAGATGCTGAACTCTCCAAAATTCTACAAAGAAATCTTGGTGTAGCCCATATTTCCTATGAAGAACAGAAAAAATTAGATACTAAATTTTCAGGATTAAAAACAAATATGCCTAATGGATGGTGTTTGAAAACAGGTGATCCTATAGATCGTTTAAAAGCAGTCGGTATTGAATTAGTTGATGAAAATGGGGTTGAAATTCAATCTTTAATTACCCCTATTTAACATAAAATCTCTTATACGAAACTCTCTTCATCACACTTCTTACATTCCAACATTACCCCTAACTTTTCGTTCCGTCCTTGCTCAGTGATAACCCAAGGACGGTTTTGCCAAGGCGGATCATGCCGGACATGCTGTGTATGGCCACAAGCTAAAATAGCATACCAATGATTTTCATCATCCAAGGCAAAATCAACAATGGCTTGCTGCATATCGGACACCTATCTAAACTGAACTTATGTTGAAAAGGGGAGAGAGCTCATGCTGAGCAATCACAACGGCTTGAATATCAAATTGCTAAATAGACTGTGAAATTTGGTTTATTTCTGCCGCACGCTTACGCCGCGACAATTCTATTTTTCCCGCCATGTTTGGCTTTATACAGCGCTAGATCAGCACGCTTAATTGTATCTTCGTAGGTACAATCTTCAGGCATGATGGTTGTTACTCCTATGCTCACGGTGACATGGGCGTTATCTATTGAAAACCGACTTAATTCTTTTCTGGAATGTTCATGAATCCGTTTGGCAAATTGAATGGCTTGTTCACAGCCCGTGTTGGGTAATGCGACCACAAACTCATCTCCACCTAAGCGGCAGGCGCAATCAGTCTTGCGCAGCGTTAAACGAAGAATATCTGCGACTGCTCGGATTGCCTCATCACCGACATGATGACCTTTGCTGTCGTTGATTTTTTTGAGGTTATCAAGATCGAACATCAAGATCGAGGTCTGTATGGAATGCCGTAGGTATGGCTCATAATGTAATGCTAAGTCATGCTCTAATTTTCTTCGGTTGAAAAGACCAGTTAACTGATCGGTATGGCTGAGTTCTTTCAGCTTGATTTCCAAGTCGTGACGCGCTGAAATATTACTTGCGACCCAAAGTACAACGTCTTCTTCATCTACCGAAAAACTAAGGGCTTGGATGCGCACTTCAAACCAAATGGGCTCTTCAGGACCATAATCGGGCAGACCTTTTACATCCCTATTGCTCAATTCGTACTCTTCGATGAGTAGATTTCCTGACGCTAGAGCTTGGTCGATCAGTTGCATAAAAAAGTTGGCTTTATCTGGCTTGATCACATCTGAAATATAGGTACCAACAAGACCGGAACCATCGTGGTAATAGCGATTATCGCGCCCACCAAAAACCGCAACGTATTTTCCACTACGCGATATGACAAAAGCAGGGTCTGGCAAAGCATTAAGAATGATAGCCATCTGCTCAATGTTGATCATTAATTAATTCTATTTCTTTATTTACAATAATTAGGGTCTGTTGACATTTGTTGATTAAAAAAATAGCGAGATAGTAAAATTAAATCGCCAAACCCAATTTTACACTCGCTATGCCTCGAACAATGCTAAATGATCAACACTGGTCCAAGTTACT